>CAKMMH010000035.1 GCA_927798255.1 uncultured bacterium
TTATCATTTTAAAAAAGCTTCTGATTATATAAGAATTAAAAATTCTTCATTTATGCAGAAATTATCTAAAGAGAAAAATATTCCATATATCGCAGGGAAAGTTTGGACGACTGACGCACCTTATAGAGAAACTGAAAATAATGCAAAAAAGAGAAAAGATGAGGGCTGCATAGCTGTTGAAATGGAAGTAGCTGGAGTGCAAGCAGTATGTGATTTTTATGGATTTGATTTTTACGATTTTTTAGTTACAGGTGATGTATTATACACAGACTCAAATATAAAATATGATAAACGTGGTTTTTCAAAAGCAAATCATGATGTAGATAAATTTTTTATCGCACTTGAGCTTGTTAAAGGTTTAGACCTAAACAAAAAGAAGCAATAAATTCAATAAATAAACTCCTTATTATACTAATTTTTATAAGAAATGAAATAAAACTAAATTCTTTTGAATCTTATTTCAATATTTAAAATCCATTAAAATAAGAATAAAAATTATTTATAAGGATAAAATTTCATAGATAATAACAATAATTGAAAGAAAGCTCAAAAATTAATATCAACATCTTTTATTTTCATAGTTTCATATACTCTTTTATCTTGTTGTATACTCTTATCAACTATAATTCCAGCAGCTTTAAAAATACATCCAACTACAAATTATGGACACTATATGGAGTTAATATTCATCTTAACTGGATCGATAGGTATATTTATGATAATTCTAATACCAGTATGTTTATTTTTAAGTATTAAAGGTACATTAATATCGAGAAAAATTAAAAACGAAGGTAATGACCAAAATGCAAAATTTACATATATTGTAGGTATAGGATGCTCTATAATTTCAACGGTATATTTTTTAATTATACTATCTATCTTAATAATTCCATTTTTAAGAATAACACGATTTCATTAATCACTACTTTGCTAATTATAAATGAGGAGATAAGAATTCCCTAACCTCTTCTCTCTCATCTTCTTTCCAAATACCAAAGTTGGCATTCTCTTTTGCTGCAAAAAAATCAATTGCAATAAGACGTTTAAAACTTATATTTAAATTACAAACCTCGACTCCTGCTTCTTTAAATTTATTAAGCGCTACATCATACTCATTTTCATTATAAAAATTTTTAAACACCACTCTTTTAATCTTATTTGCAATAATGTGTTTTGTGCAATCATTACAAGGAAAAATTGTAGCATAAAGCGTAGCGCCATCTGTTTCTCTTATACTATAAGAAATTGCATTTGTTTCTGAGTGCATTCCTCTACAAGTTTGAGGACGGGATTTGTCCATATAGTCTTTTCCTGTAATTTTTTCTTTTTCACACATTCCAAGCTCAAGACAACTTTTTAACCCACATGGCGCACCATTATAACCTGTGCCTATAATTCTATTATCTTTTACTAGCACTGACCCCGCGTGAACTTTAAAACAACTTGCACGGCTTGCAATAGAAATTGCTATCTTTAAAAAATATTCATCCCAAGTAGGACGCGCCTCTAAAGCACTTTCAGTTATAATTTTTATATATGAGTCCATATTAAGCCTTATAATATTAAAAAAACTTTCTATATTTATAACATATCAAATTTACTAATTTTTAATACTATTAATTTTAATTTTTACTTAATTTATAAAAATAATTGTTAAAAATGATAAATTTTTGTATCATTTAAAAATCGTTTTTAAAATGGAGCTTTAACTGGCTCCAGGGTTTTTTCGAGTTTCACAAGGAGAGGTGAGAAAAGAGAGGTGAGATATGACGTCTCTATCGGAATTTGGCACCATGGTATGCTCCGTGATCATCGCGGTCTTACTCGGACTTCTTCTCTTGAATGACCGTTTTTCAGGAGGTGACCTTGACCGGTACCTTCATGCTCGAAAAGAGCTTGATGGGATTCACCCTGGCGACCCTTATTACACGAAGGTCGCACAAGAATGCAAGCCTGGCTTGAGATACTATATCATTAAATATCTCTTGTTTGCGCTCATAGGAATCTCAGCATTAGGGGGAATGTATTATTTTTCCCCAATGCAATAGAGAAAGGAAAATATGGTTACTTACGAGATGTGATCGGACTTGCGTTAACAATTTCCGTCATAACATTCCTTCTTGTAATCAATGAAGGAACAGTGGATTCGAGACAGTTGCGCAAGGCAAAATGCAACTACAAGGAGCATTTAAAAAACTAAAGCCGGATAAAGCACATAACGGTTATTTACAATCGATTTATGTGCGCGCCCTCCCACCGAGAAGGTTTTACGTAAAACGCTACTTCCTCTATTGTTATTTATTGGAGGAATGGCAGCCCTTGCATGGCTCGTCTTTAGCGTTCAGTAAAATACAAATGTCAAGAAAGGTAGCAACTTTGTTCGCTGCCTTTCTTTATTTTTACCAACTACTGCTTCCACCACCACCATGACCACCACCAGAGAAACCACCACTTGCACCATGAATACTGCTAGAATGATTTCTAGGAGAAGGAATCGGCTTTAAACTTGTGCTTAAACTTCTAACACTTGAATTAATTGACCTATTAAATGATGTAAAATTATTATTTCCCTCATACCATGAAGGAAGAGAAATCATTAACTTTTGCATCTTATTTAAAAACTCATTTGTAACTCCTGCAGCAACTGCATAAGGTAAAACTTTACTACAATAATTAACTTCATTTTTCATTAAAACTTCTATTTGAGGATTTTCTACCTTTCTTAAAAACATCTCAAATCCCTTAACTTCAGAAAAAAGCTTATTTCCATAATCTGTTTTTTTATACATAAACTTACTTGTAATTATTAAAATGATAAATATTACACCTAATATTAATACATGCAGAAAAGAAATATTTAAAACGAAAAATGCTAAAAAAGGAATTATAAAGAGCATCGTTAACATTGTATTTCTCGCGATTATAGAAGATTTTGTATATATTCCTTTAACTTCCGCATCTTTTTTTATTTCATTATATATTGTATCTAGAGTAACTTCATTAGAAGGGAAGCAAGTATTATTATTTAACATTTGCATTTCTTTTTGTTTTCTTTCACTTTCTAATGCGCCAAGTGATGTCTGAGCTTTTCCTCCCTTAAACAATAAATTAAAAAGTTTTGTTTCATAAATATTATCTGTAACTAAATCTTTCATCTTTATTAAATATGTATCATTATTTTCTTCTTTAATTTTTATAAAACCTTTTGATGCCCAGTAAAAAATAAGAGAAATAACTTCATTAGGACTAGATCTATCATCTAATAAAAATCCAAATTTACATGGATCCATATTTTCTGGTGGGTAATATTTTGCAGGAATCGCTATATAATCATCTTTTCCAAATTTTAGCCATGCTAAAAAAATTGCAAATAAAGAACCAAACAACAATATTAATGCATCTTTAGCTCTTTTTATATAAAAAAGGATTTTCTCTAAAAAAGTAGGTTCTTTAAATAATCCCTTATTAAAGTCCATAAAGAATGATATTCCTTGCCCTGGGACAAGCATGTTGTTATAAAAAAAAGATATATTATCTCCACTAAGAAAATAATCTAAATATTGTTGCGTACTTCCATATGACCCAACATAAAAATAAGGAATATTATTTGTTATATCAAAAGGAAAAGTTATTTTAAAATTTACTTTATGAATATTAGTTTGATGATCATTTCCTGTTATATTCCATTTTATTAAATCTTTATCATTAAAAAAATCTATCACCCCATATGCATTATAACGAATTGTATATTTTTGATAAGAATCAACGAATCTATTTGCACTTCCTATCTTAAATACAATATTTCCATTTTCGCTATATTGACTAAAAGGTTCCGTTTGGTTATTCCTTAAGATTTGAACATCATATATTTTAAGTGATGATATCTTTGTCCCATTTACTATATAATCAAGAGGAATCCACCTTATTAGCCCGTATCTTGGTTTAGAAAAAGTAACATAAAAATCTTCTGTAACTTCAATCGTGGAATCTTTATTTACATTAATATTGACACTAAGTTCATTAATTTCATAAAATTCGGCATACGAAAGACTTGATACTAAAAAAATAGGTAAAACGAAAATTAACAATAAATTTAAAAATCTTTTCATAAAAATTCCTCTATTATAGAGTTTGAAAGCAAAACCTTATCTTCATTAATACAAACTCTATCTTTCGTAACATTAATTAAGTTTTCTTTTTCTAATTTTAAAACAACATCACTATAAAGCGCTAGAAAGTTTTTATGAAATATTTTTTCAAATTCTTTAAATGAAACTCCATTTTTCTTTCTTAACCCCATCATTATATATTCAAACATTGTTGTCTTTAAATCATTTTCTTCATAATATGAATATAATTTTTCTATTTCATTACTATTAATTATATTTATATAATCCTTATAAGACCTAACATTAGCATATCTAACATTACCTGTAGGAAAATTATTATTATTATATTTTAAATATCCGCTATACGCGCTAGCCCCTAGTCCTAAAAAATCCTTACTTTCCCAATATGCTAAATTATGTTTTGATTCAAATCCAAATTTTGAATAATTACTTATTTCATATCTTGTAAATCCAAAATCCTTAAGTGTATTACTTATTTCATTATCCATTTTTACAAAAAGAGTATCTCCTACTTCTTTAATTTTTCCTTCTTCTCTTAATTTATAAAATGCTGTCTTTTCTTCAATAATTAAAGAATAATAAGAAATATGAGAAACGTCCAAATTTTTAATAATTTCTAAATCATGTTTAATATCATTAAGTGTTTGACTAGGAATACCATAAATTAAATCAAGACTTATATTTTTAAATCCCGCATCCTTTATTAACCCTATACTTTCAAAAGTATCATTTACACCATGAGCTCGGCCTAAAAATTTTAAAATTTCATTATTAAAACTTTGCACTCCAAGACTTATTCTATTTATTCCAAGCTCTTTATATCCCAACAATTTTTCTTTTGTTAAAGTTCTAGGATTTGCTTCAAGTGTAATTTCAATATTATCTTCTAATTTAAAATTTTCTTTTACTATATTTATAAAATCATTGTAAAAAAACGGCTCAATTAAAGATGGTGTTCCACCTCCAAAATAAATACTAGAAATCCTCCTATCCTTCCAAATAAGTTTTTGTGATTGAAATAAAAAATCATTTATTAAAGATTTAAAGTATTCTTTTTTAGGAAAATTCCTTACACAAACAGAGTAAAAATCACAATATTTGCATTTTGATAAACAAAACGGAATATGAATATAAAGTGCAAAAGGTTTCATGATTTAATTATTATAAACCATTTCTTATTTTTTATTCTTTCTTCTTATTTTCCTTAACTCATCTCTTTTAGCTTTGCCAAATTTTGGAAATTTTTCATCATCATCTTCTTCATTATTTGAATTCATTCTCATAACCTCTTCTATCCTTTCTCGTCTTGCTTGCTCAGCTTCAATTTCAGCTATAAGGACAGCTGGATCAGGCACTTCATACATATATAATCTTCTTATCAATGTTTCTCTTAAATTTGCTATTAATGCTTTAAATAATAAAAATCCTTCCTTTTGATATTCATGTAAAGGATTTAATTGCCCGTAACCTCTTAACCCAATACCTTCTCTTAAATCGTCCATTGCTTGAAGATGCTCATTCCAGAAATGATCTAGAAGTTCTAAAAGGGTATCTTGTTCAACTGTTTCAAAGGAAAGCTCTTTATTATCAGACTCTGAAATTCTTATATTTAAACTTTCACCATCAGATGTTTTTAAATTTTCTAACACTTTGAATTTTTCATTTAATATGGCAACTCTATCTAAATAAATTGCTTTTGCTTTATTTCTTATATCATCAAAGAGTCCTTGAAGATCTAAGTCTTTGTTAAGTTCAAATTTTTGATTAAATAAAAATTCTATTCTTTTTGATAATTCATCATAATTAATAGTAGGATTTTTCTTAGTAATATCATCAAAACTATTTTGGATTGAATCTTCAATTAAGTCATCAATCATTCCAAAAATTTCTTCTCTAATATCATCATTAAATAATATCTTAGAACGAAGATTATATATAACTTGCCTTTGCTTATTCATCACATCATCATATTCAGTAATATGTTTTCTAGCATCAAAATGAATACGCTCAACTTTTTGTTGTGTCCCCTCTATTTGCCTACTTAAAATCCTACCATCCATTGCAAGCCCCTCAGTCCAACCAAGACGAGACATGAATGCTTGAATTTTTTCACCACCAAAACGCTTCATTAAATCATCTGAAAGTGACACATAGAACCTACTAACACCTGGGTCACCTTGACGTCCCGCACGACCTCTAAGCTGATTATCAATTCTTCTTGACTCGTGACGCTCAGTACCCATAATAAATAAGCCACCTGCTTTTTTAACCTTCTCTTTTTCTTCTTCGCAAATTACTTTAAACTCTTCTAACGCTGCCTTAAAACTAGGATCTTCCTTATCCCTAGTTCCTGCTTTTTCCATTGCTAAAAATTCAGGATTTCCTCCAAGCATAATATCTGTTCCACGGCCTGCCATATTAGTAGAAATTGTAACTGCGCCAAAACGTCCTGCTTGTGCAACGATTTCTGCTTCTTTTTCATGATGTTTTGCATTTAATACTTTATGCTCTATTCCCTTATCTTTAAGCATCTTAGAAATCGTTTCGCTTTGCTCAATTGTGATTGTACCAACAAGAATTGGTTGTCCAGTTTTATGAATTTCTTGAATATCATCTACTACTGCATTATATTTTTCTTCCCTTGTCCTATAAATAACATCACTTTGATCATCTCTTATAAGAGGCATATTTGTAGGAATCGTTACAACATTTAATCTATAAATTTCCTTAAATTCCATCGCCTCTGTGTCTGCTGTACCTGTCATACCAGAAAGCTTTTCATACATTCTAAATAAATTTTGGAAAGTAATTGTTGCAAGTGTTTGATTCTCTCTTCTAACAGGCACTCCTTCTTTTGCTTCGACTGCTTGGTGAAGTCCATTTGACCAGCGACGCCCTGGCATTAAACGTCCTGTAAATTCATCTACAATTATTACCTCACCATCTTTTACAACATAATCACTATCACGCTTCATTGTTAAATGCGCACGAAGTGCCTGGCCTACATGATGTACGATATCTATATTCTTAGGATCATATAAATTATCAAGGGAAAGAAGCTCCTCAACATGTTTTATACCATCTTCAGTAAGCGTTGGCGTTTTTGATTGAAGGTCAATTTTATAATCTTTTTCTCCGTTTAACTTAGGTATAATCATATTAATTGATATATAAAGTTCTGTCGAATCTTCAGCAGGTCCTGAAATAATCAGAGGAGTTCTAGCTTCATCAATTAAGATTGAGTCGACCTCGTCGACTATTGCGTAAAAATGCCCTCTTTGCATAAGATCATCTTTACTAAATTTCATATTATCTCTTAAATAATCAAAACCAAATTCGTTGTTTTGACCATAAGTAATATCACATTTATAGGCTTCTCTTTTGGCATCTTCATCCATTCCACTATAAACACAGCCAACAGTTAGCCCTAAAAACCTATAAATTCTTCCCATCCATTCAGTATCACGTTTAGCAAGATAATCATTAACTGTAACAACATGAACACCTTTTCCCGGAAGTGCATTTAAGTATGCAGCAAGTGTTGCAACAAGGGTTTTACCTTCACCAGTTTTCATTTCAGCAATTGCTCCGCTATGAAGCACTGCGCCACCTATTAATTGAACATCAAAATGTCTAAGCCCGATTGTTCTTTTTGAAGCTTCTCTTACTACGGCAAAAGCCTCAGCTTCAATATCATTTAATGTTTCACCTTTAGCTAACCTTTCTTTAAAAATTCTAGTCTGATCCTTTAATTCTTCATCAGACATTTTTTCATATTTTGGTTCTAATGAATTAACTTTTTCAACAAGAGGTTTAAAAGATTTAACTATTCTATCGTTTCTTGTACCTAATATTTTTCTTAAAATTCCAAATGACATAAATATTTAAACACCTAATAATATATAAAAACTAAAAGCTAAAATTGACCTAAGTTCTTAGATTATAAACCCATTTTAGTTTATCAAAAATAATAAAAATTAACAACAAATCGATAAACAATCTAGCTTATAGGTATTAAGTACTTTTAAACATTAAATTATATAAATCTAATTGTTATTATTAATTATTTTTCAATATTAATAGTAAATATCTTCTAAGGTGTATTTGAGATTGACTTAAGTACATTTACCAACAGGGTTTTTGTGCAGAATAAAGGTTTTATAATGCAAGCTGTATATACCATTGAGAGGAGAACCTCGCTAGAAGCGCTAGACGAAATTGCCCTCAAAATTGGGAGACCTGGTTCTAGGTACGATTTGGGGTTTTATTATCCCTATCCTTAAATGAGAGAGATCCTAAACGTAGTGATTTTACCCGGATTATGGTAGCAGTCAAAGAACAGCAAGATGCAGAAAACATTTGCGACGTAATCAAAAAATTTCTTGGGAATGATGTTCTCTATTGTCATTACTCATGATGACTAAACGAAACTATTTGAGAAGCTCATTGATACCTTAATGTAGCTATTTAATTTATTTTTAAATAGCTACATTTCATTATAATAAAGCGTGTTTGCACGTGACGCTAGGATGGATTAACGGCACTCAAAATTTGTACGCAAAACTCGCATTTAATCCTGGAATTTACAAGGCAATATGTGATTATATTGTTAATCATGAATTTAAGATTGTGAATGCTTAAAAGGGATATACTTGAGCGAGTGAAGCGACATAGACTGTAACTTTGGCTTAATAGTAGAAAAATCTTTAGAGAAACGGGAAAAGGATTTTAAAGGCTAAATATAGCACTTCCAAGAAAAAAGCTTGCATGAGCAATGAAGCAAATGGAAAAAACGTTTAAGGAGCATTAATCTTAAAATTCCATAAGACGCCTCTTCTTGGATTCATATTTGCTAAATTTTTAAAAGATGGCTCGGTTTCTTCTTTAACCATATTTGATAAGAGTATCTCTTTAAATATTTTTAAATTTTTAGTTATTATTTCATTATGGGCATAATAATCTTCAAAATATGGTACTAGTAAATTTTGCATCTGTCCTGTATGAAATCTATCATCATCTTTTATCCATAAAGGAACTTTATAAAGTTTTCCCTCTTCAACATCTTTATGTGTTATATCAACTTTATAATCTTTACCATCAAAACTTCCTAAATTAGAAAATGTATCATTAACATAAACTTCTCTATAATCATATACGAACTCTGTATCAGATAGAGTATGTTGCAGTCTAGTTCTTAATCTTTCACCTGTCATATTTTCCCAAAGTGTAGGTGATATTACGTGCATACTAATAGTAAAATCTTCATTTTTTAAATCTAGTTTATGTGAAAGACACATGTTGTATGGTAAGTTCGCAAATCTTTCTTTAAATATCATTAACCTTTTACTAAAAAGCTCTAAACTTTCATCTTTAATAAATAATCTACCATAAGGAAAATTTATATCACCTAAAGTAAGACTAGAAAAATCAACAATTGTGATTAAATCTATATCTGATGGGTCTTTCCCATCTCTTATATTATAAAAAGGCCCGTATGATAACGAGCCTCCATAAACAATGCCATGTGAAAAATCTAAAAATTTATCTAAGATATTTAGCGTATTAAATCTTGTAAGAGTTGCTACTACACTTTCATTAATACTTGGTACTCTCTTTTGTAAATCCTCACAATACCAAGAGTGAGCTAATATCTCAGGCGGAATTATTTCCTGGCAATCTTTAAGTTTACTTATAATATCATTTGAAATATTTGAAAATGTCTCTTTGTTTTTTCTTAAATAACAAAAATATTCTCTAAAAGCGCTAGATATTTCACTATGAGCTTTATTAATACTTTTTATTTCACAAGCATTATAAATTCTTGAAAAAAAGTTTGTAGTTTGAAAGATTTCTCCGTTTACACCTTCTGCAATTTTCTTAATTCCACTACTGCTTATCTTATTTTGAGGACTATGAAATTCATTATTATTGACACGAGGTGAGATATCACAAAGAGATGACGGATTATCTATGGATGAGTTGTTTTTTATACAAGTTTGAGATGTTTCCATATTGGTGGAGCATTATACACATATAATATTCTTTGACAAGTATTTTTAATAAATTTAACAAAATTTATTAAATATCTTTAACTTGAAAAGATTTTTCTTGATTATTAGTTTTATTAGATGTATAAACAAGATAGTTGATGTTTTTAATGCAAAAAATCAAAACAATATAACCTCTATAATAAAAAGCTCTAATTAACCCTTAAGCACCCTACTCTTTCAGTATAAATCTATTTTCAATACGACAATTTTTATATAATATCTTTAAGGAGAGCAGGCAAATGGAAAATTTAAAACTATAGAAAGCAAAGTAATTCCTTTAAATATAAAAAATGTAGATACAGATATGATTATTCCAGCTTCATTTTTAACAACTATAAATAGGACAGGACTTGGCATACATGTTTTTGATAGGCTACGAAAAAGTGACTCAAATTTTTAATTTAATAATCCTCTTTATTCTGAAGCTAAAATACTCATATTAGATGAAAACTTTAGATGTGGCTCAAGCCGTGAGCATGCCGTCTAAGCATTAACTGATTTTGGGATAAGGGTTGTTATTGCAAAATCATTTACAGATATTTTCTTTAATAATTCTGCTAAAAATGGATTATTACTAGTAAAACTTCAAGATGAAATCGTTGATAAAATTTTAGTTAATGCTTCCTTATCAGAATACAAAGTAAAAGTTGATTTGGAAAATCAAATAGTTACATTACAAGATGGGAAAGAGTATCATCTTGATTACGATCAATTTAGAAAGCACTGATTTTTAAATGGATTAGATGATATTGATTATATTCTTTCGCATAAAAATGAGATTGATAACTTTAGAAAATCACAAGTTTCATTTTACTAATTTATTAATAAATTTTAGTAAATTAATGATAAATTCAAAAAAATCTTTTTGTTGTTTTTTAATATTATTATAAAATAATATTGTTGTGTCTATAAAACTTATTAGGAGATAACTAAATGGAAACTACAAAATATATCTGGCTTAACGGGAAAATGGTTAATTGGGAAGATGCAAAAATAAATGTCATTACCCATGCTCTTCATTATGGAAGTGCAGCCTTTGAAGGAATACGCGCATATAAAACAGATAAAGGCCCAGGCATATTTAGACTTGAAGAACATATCGATAGACTTTTTTATTCAGCAGATGCTCTTGCTATGAAGCTTCCATATACAAAGCAAGAATTAATGGATGCAACTTGCCAAGTTGTTGCACAAAATAATGTTGAATCTTGCTACATTCGTCCTATTGTTTTTTATGGTTATGGCGCAATGGGAGTTTCAGTTGCCAATGCTCCGATTGATGTTTGTATTGCATGCTGGCCTTGGGGAGCTTATATGCCACACGAGATGGTCGATGTTAAAATTGTAAACCACAGACGTCTTAGTCCACATGCATTTAAAGCTGATGCAAAAATTGCAGGACATTATATAAATAGTATTATGGCATCACTTGAGCTTAAAGGCACACATTATCATGAAGGCATTTTACTTGATGAACAAGGATATATTGCAGAAGGTCCTGGGGAAAATGTTTTCTTTGTAAAAAATGGGAAACTTATCACACCAAAACTTGGAAATATATTAGCAGGAATCACTCGTAGAACTGTTATCACTTTAGCAAACGATATGGGAATTGAAGTTGAAGAAAAACAAATTTTACCAAATGAAGCCTATGAAGCAGATGAAGCTTTCTATTCTGGAACTGCTGTTGAAATTTGCCCAATTCATTCAATTGATGATCATATTATTGGAAATGGAAAATTTGATGGCATTTCAAAAACCATTAAAGAAGCTTATAACAAAGCTATCACAATGAAAAACCCTAAACATCAAGATTGGGTAACATTATGCAGCGATAGTAAAGCATCAAAATCAGAAAGTGCGATATAAAAAAATATTAATTAATATAAGCCTCACAAAACGAGGCTTATTTAACACATGGATTTTGCGATATAGAACACGCAAGTTTCACAAACTCATGTAATAATTGCATGATGTTTAATATATTAAGATTTACAGTAAGTACCCGAAGGGGACTTGATTGCATGAAATCCTCGCACGCACCAGAGCACCGTCAGGGGTTCACTAAAAAATTCGAAGTAATCCTAGCTTTAAAATTCACTTTTAAGGAAAACGAGAAA
>CAKMMH010000036.1 GCA_927798255.1 uncultured bacterium
AAAGATAACAAAAAAAAGAACATTAAAGAAGAAAATAAACAGCACATTGAAAATGGAAAAATAGAAGATTTAAAAGGAAAATCTAGGGCTTCTGGTAATAAAAATCTTCAAAATACTTTAGAAAAAAATATGATTTCTGATAAGACAAGTAAAAATATCTTGAAACTTTATAATGAATTTCAGAATAAAAAGATATTTTCGAGAAAAGATATTATGGCTATTCTTAATATTACACAAAGACCTGCATCAACTCTTATTAAAAAAATGTATTTATTAAAACTTATAGATAAAGTTCATGGGGCAGGAAAGGGTAAATATAAGTTTTATAAATTAAATTAGTAATTGCCATAAGTAATTTATTAAATATGTAAAGAGATAGCTATCTTATTTTGAGATGATTAACCGTCGAAAACAGGAAAATACAAAAAAAGCACGAAAAAATTAACCTTTGTTTAAGCCTTACTTTTCGTGCTTTTTTTTTCTTGCATATAAAACGATGATAAATTTAAAAATTCATCATCGTTTCTATATCCTATAAATTAGCAAGCTTCTTATAATAATCATATCTTGCGTTAACATTCTCTTGAGCAATCTTAGCAAGTTCTTCTGCACGCTCAGGATTAGATTTAACAAGCATCTTATAACGGTTCTCACCGTAAATATAATCAGAAAGTGGAATACTTGGTTCTTTTGAATCAAGTGTAAGAGGGTTTTTACCTTCTTTAGCATTTTCTGGATTATATCTGTAAAGAAGCCAGTGTCCAGAATTTACCGCTTTCTTTTGTTCATTTAATCCATTTCTTAAGTCAATACCATGAGCAATACAGTGAGCATAACAAATGATTAATGATGGTCCATCATAGTTTTCAGCTTCAAGTAAAGCCTTAACTGCGTGAGCATCATTTGCACCAAGTGAAATGCTTGCAACATATACATTCTTATAACTCATTGCATGAAGTCCAATGTCTTTCTTGCCTGTTGATTTACCAGCTGCAGCAAATTGAGCAACAGCACCTGTTGGAGTTGACTTAGACATCTGTCCTCCTGTATTTGAATATACTTCAGTATCAAGAAGTAATACATTTACATTTTGTCCAGAAGCAAGCACGTGGTCTAATCCACCGTATCCAATATCGTATGCCCAACCATCACCTCCAAAGATCCAAACGCTTTTCTTAACAAGATAATCAGCAAGAGATACAAGCTCTAAAGCTTCATCGCTAGAATCGTTCTTTAACGCATCTTTTAACTTAGCAACTCTTTCTCTTTGAGCATTGATTTCTTCCTCTGTGCTTTGAGAAGCAGTAAGAATTTCCTCTACTAAAGCGCTTCCTGCTTTATCTTTTAAAGCTTCAAGAAGTTCTTTTGCTTGAGCGTTTTTCTTATCTACTGTTAATCTAAATCCTAGACCAAACTCTGCGTTATCTTCAAATAGAGAGTTTGCCCAAGCAGGACCTCGTCCATCTTTGTTCTTAGCATAAGGAGTAGTAGGTAAGTTACCACCATAAATAGAAGAACAACCTGTTGCATTTGCTACAAGCATTCTGTCACCAAAAAGCTGAGTTACAAGTTTGATGTATGGAGTTTCACCGCAACCTTGGCAAGCCCCAGAGAACTCAAATAATGGTTCAAGAAGTTGTGAACCTTTGACAGTGTTGTGCTGAACTTTATTTCTATCAGTGTAATCAATAGTGTTAAAGAAATCCCAACATTCTACTTCTTGCTTTCTAATTGGTTCAAATGGTACAAAGTTAAGAGCTTTACCGCCTTCAACTTTCTTACTCTTAGCAGGGCAGTTTTCTACGCATAGTCCACAACCTGTGCAGTCTTCACATGAAAGTTGTAAAGTAAACTTAGTTCCCTCTGGGAATGTCTTATCTTTAATATTGGCAGACTTAAATCCAGCTGGTGCATTTTTTAGTTTATCTTCACTATATGCTTTCATTCTTATTACAGCGTGAGGACAAACTATTGAACACTTACCACATTGAATACAAGTTTCTGGATCCCACTCTGGAACTGAAAGTGCAATAGCTCTCTTTTCCCATTTTGTTGTTGCACTTGGGAATGTACCATCTGCAGGAAGGTCGCTAGTTTTTAAGCTTTCGCCTTCAAATGCCATCATTGGAGCAATTACTTTCTTTACGAACTCTGGAGCTTTGTCTGATACAACTTGACGTCTTGTAATTGTGCTTGTAACTTGTTTTGGATAATCAATCTTATGTAAGTGTACAAGGCTTTCATCAACAACTTTGTAGTTCTTTTGAACGACTTCATCACCTTTCTTACCAAAAGTCTTTTTGATTGCAGCTTTAATTTTTTCAATAGCTTCATCTTTTGGTAAGATATTTGCAATTGCAAAGAAACAAGTTTGCATGATTGTATTTGTTCTTGTACCCATTCCATTTTTAAGTGCTACATCATAAGCATTAATTGAATAGAATTGAATATCCTTATCAATTATTTCTTGTTGAAGCTCACGAGGAAGTTTATCCCAAACTTCATCTGCTTCATATGGAGCATTTAATAAGAAAGTTGCACCTTTTGCAGCTTCTTTTAGTACGTCTAGTTTTTCAACAAAACTAAATTGGTGACAAGCAACAAAGTTTGCATGATCAATTAAATAAATTGATTTAATCTTATTTTTACCAAAACGAAGGTGAGACTTTGTAAGACCTCCAGATTTCTTTGAGTCATATACAAAGTATCCTTGAGTGTAGTTGTCAGTTTCGTTACCGATAATCTTAATAGAGTTTTTGTTAGCACCAACTGTACCATCAGAACCAAGACCAATGAAAATACCTCTAAATGTGCTTTCATCTTCAGTTCTAAAGTTAGGGTCATAAGTTAAGCTAGTGTTTGTTAAGTCATCTGTGATACCAACAGTAAAGTGATTCTTAGGAGTATCTTTCTTAAGTTCATCAAATACTGCTTTAATCATAGCAGGTGTGAATTCTTTTGAAGATAGACCGTAACGACCACCGATGATTTTTACTTTTCTATCAGTTTCTGCAAACGCAGCAACTGTGTCTAAGTAAAGAGGTTCACCTAAGGAGCCAGCTTCTTTTGTTCTATCTAAAACTGCGATGCTCTTAACAGTTGTAGGGATTGCGTCAATAAAATCTTTAACGCTAAATGGTCTAAATAGATGTACTTTTAATACACCAACTTTTTCGCCCATTTTTGAAGTCATGTAATCTACAACTTCTTCAGTTGTCTCTGCACCAGATCCCATAAGAATTAAAATTCTTTCAGCATCTTTTGCTCCATAGTAATCGTAAAGGTCATAATGACGTCCTGTAACTTTCTCAAGTTTCTTCATTGCTTCTTTTACAATCTCTGGAGTTTTTTGATAATAAACGTTTGCTGCTTCTCTTGATTGGAAGAATACGTCAGCATTTTGTGCAGTACCACGAATAAATGGTCTATCAGGAGATAAACCTCTTTCTCTATGAGCTATAACATCTTTAATATCAATTAATGAACGAATTTCCTCTGGAGAAATAACTTCAATTTTATTAATTTCGTGAGATGTTCTAAAGCCATCAAAAAAGTGCATAAAAGGAACTCTAGCTTTTAGAGTTGACATATGAGCAACCATTGCCATATCCATGCTTTCTTGAACTGAGCTTGAAGCTAACATTGCAAAACCAGTTTGTCTGCAAGCGTAAATATCACTATGATCGCCAAATATTGAAAGAGCGTGAGTTGCAAGAGTTCTTGCTGCTACATGGAAAACTGCTGATGTAAGCTCACCTGCAATTTTGTACATATTTGGGATCATTAAAAGAAGCCCTTGAGATGCGGTAAAAGTTGTACTTAATGCTCCTGCTTGAAGTGCTCCGTGAACTGCACCTGCTGCACCTCCTTCACTTTGCATTTCGTAAACTCTAGGAACTGTTCCGAAAACATTTTTAACATTTTTGGCACTCCAGCTATCTGAATGTTCTCCCATAGGAGAAGATGGAGTAATTGGGTAAATAGCAATTACCTCACTTAGATTAAACGCCACATGAGCAGCAGCCTCATTAGCATCCATGATTGCTTTTTGATTAGTCATATATATATTCCTTTTAATAAAACACGCTCATACGCTTTAATTGTTTAAATTAGAGCGTATGAAACTAAAAACTATGTATAAAATTTTTTATTTATTTGAAGTCTAGAAGTTCAACTTCAAAGATTAAAAGAGAGTTTGGCTCGATTGCAGCGCCTGCACCGTTTTCTCCATAAGCAAGTTCTGGCTTAATGTAAAACTTAAATTTTGAGCCTTTATTCATAAGCTGAACACCTTCTGTCCACCCTGGGATTACACCGCTAAGAGGAAATTCGATAGGTTCATTTCTTTTATAAGAGCTATCAAATTCTTTTCCATCAATTGTTGTTCCCTTATAGTGAACTTTTACAGTGTTATCTTTTGTAGGTTTTGCACCTTGTCCTTCTTGTAAGATTTCGTATTGAAGCCCTGAAGCTGTCTCTTTAACATTTTTATTTTTCTTGTTTTCTTCTAAGAATTTTTTTGCGGCTTCTAAGTTTTTAGTTTTCATTTCTTCTATCATTTTTGTCTGATTTTCACGAAGTTTTGTGCTAACTCTATCTCTAATTTCATTCATCTCGTCTTCTGTAAGAGCAAGCTCTTTTCCATCAAATGCGTCATTTAACCCCTTTAAAAAGAAATCCTTGTTAATTTCCATAGGGATTGCTTTTAAAGATTGCATAGTGTTTACGCCAACCATATAGCTAAATTTTTCTTCATCTGTATTCAATTTTATCTCCTTTTTATCGTTTAGACCTTTATTACAAGCAAATAGTAATAAGGTGGCAGTAAGTAAAACTAGTGTTTTTTTCATTATTAAAACTCCTTTAAAAAAGAATTTACTTTAAGTATTCTAATAAGTTATATATTACTATATTTAAAAAAAGATAAAAATAGCTTGAAATGAAAATCGCAACTTTTGATTAAAGCAGGAGAAGATAGAAAATTAGCCTTTAAAAGCCTTATTTTTTAATATTTCATAAATTACATCCATACTATCATTTTCTGAAATTTTATTTAGTTTTTGTGTTCCACATTTTATGCACTCATGTAAAATGTACTCTTTTCCGTTTTTTTTAATAAAATCAGTAGGTTTCATAAGCCCTTTACAAGGGTTATCGCGATCCCCTGGGTTAATATCCACGTGTTTTGAGTAAAGGCACTTTGGGCAATGATTTGTAAATCCATTTCCTTTGACAAATTCTCCACAATTTTCGCATGTAAAATCTTCGATGTATTTTGTAAATAGTTGTTTTTTCATGATATTTAAATGAAATGAAAAAATTTTTTATTATTTTATTTTATTTAGCTAAAAAAGTGAAGCATTTTCATATTGTGTGACGATTTAGGAATGAGAAGTAGTATGAGGTTTAATATAATAAATTTTGCAAATTTGATTTGAATATGAGAGGTTTTAGTATTAATATATTTCTAATTATATAAAATTAGTTTAAAAAATTTGGAGAACATTAATTCATGGTAAAGATTGCAAAGCAACCAACAATTACAAATACTAAAACACAAAAAGTCGATCCTAAAGATACCGAGTATTCTATAAGAAATAATAGTGATCTTAATATTTCGGTTTCGGTTGGTAAAAAAGAAGAACCTCGAAAAGTTGAGACTAAGATAGCAAGAGATAGGGAAAATATAAATAATCAACAAAGACTTGATACAGAACGCGCAAATAGAACTAATATCAATGTTAAAAACCAAGAGACTCAGAATCAGCAAAAATCTATTACGGTAGATGCAGCAAGTAATTCTGTTTCAAAAAATGAAAACATTGAAGCTTCAAATTCAGTATCAAAAAACGAGACAATTAAAGCATCAAATTCGCTTGAAGGTGAAGTTAACTTTAAAATAGAAGTTGATGATTCTTTAACAGTATCGGTAGATCCTAAAAAGTTACAAAGAAATGATGTTGTAATTGAAGGAAAAGTTTATAAGTTAAAAGATTTTACTTTACCTAAAACTGATCCAGATGCGATAACTATTAGTGTCGATATGATACGTGGGCTTGCAAAAAAATTTTTAAATATTTCTATAGGTGGAGGCGATAGTTATGTAGCGCAAGCTAAATTAAAAGGGAGCGTTTCTAGTTTGTATGGTAGTGAAATGCATAAAAGTAATAAAAAAGAACCTGATCTTGTTATTATGGCTTCTTAATATTTAATTTAGTATTTAATGCTAAAGTTTTTTCTTTTTTAGGATTTTATAAAGGTATTTTTAATAATGACGCTTGGAACATATAAACAAGATATATTTGATTTAGAGATACAGGCGTGGTGCTACGGATTAAAAAATTACCCTGGCCAAATCAATACAGATTTAGTGGCTGCAGTGTTAAATGAAGTTGCGCCCTGTTTCAAAGAGGCATTAAAAGCAAATTTACAATTTAGAGTTGTTGATATTGCTGAACAATTTGTCGAAGCTAGCCATTATGTAGTAGATCATTACACAATCACAAAGTTAATATGTCAAAGTTTTCCAAATCCTAATGATTTATCAGACGATATGGACGAGTTATATTTAATTGCAAATATACTTGATGAAATCGAAGGTCAATATGTGGGATTTCATACAGTAATGGAAAATTATTGGAGCAATACTTCAAAAAGTGCTGCTTAAAAATTTCTTCCTTGTAAATCTTACCATATATAATATAACCTATTAATTTTTATTACAATCAATTACGAATAATTATTACTAAAACTATTTGAAGCTATTTTTTCAATATAAACATCTAATTATCAAGTAAAGTTTGTATTTATAAAGTTTTATTTTAGGGTGTAGTTTTAAAGTGGCAAAAAGTAGTGAATTTTCAGAAAATTATTATGTTAAAGAATTCTTAACTTATTATGCTGGTTTTCTTGCAAATTTAACAGAAGACATGAAAAAAGAAGCTGATGAAAATTTAAATGAATTATGTTTAATTGATGAGAAAGCTAAGAATTTATTAACCACTCCCGTTTATACAAAGTTTAAAAAGAAAAAATCAAACTTAATAAAATCTTTTAATGAAAAATTATTACAGAATATAGACGATAAAAAAGTTTTAAAGTCGCTTGATGTAGCAAAAGAATCACTTAAAAAATTTAATATTTAATTTGGGGATAAAAATGTTATTAGCTTATACATACAATTATAATATTAGACAAGATAAGCCGTTTTTAGCAATAATGCCTGATTTGGCAATCGATAGATTGGCACTTCCTGTACCAATTGATAAATTAGCGATTTCAGATGTTGCGATTTTTTATGTGAGTAATCAAGAAGCAGTTACAGTTAGAAAAGAAGATAATGGTCTAGTTATAAAACCACTATCTGGGCAAAATCTTTACATAACAACAAACCTGGCAGATCGCCCTGGTGTTTCGGCAAGAGAATTGAAAATTATAAGAGATCCTAAAACTTCAGCGTATATTTGTAATTATAAAAAAGAAAAAGATACGACTTGGAGGGAATGGACACCATATGCAGTACAATTATAAATATTTTATAAGTTCCTTTTAATACTATGTAAAATTTTTATTAAAAAATCTTGAATTTTGTCTATTGATGGTTACTTTTCAAATATGCAGAAGACGTATTAAGATAAAATTTTAGGGTTTATGTAAAGTGGAATATCAAGATTATTATAAAACATTAGGAGTCGATAGAAAGGCAACAAGCGCTGAAATTACAAAGGCGTATAGAGCGCTAGCAAGAAAGTACCATCCGGACGTAAATAAGGAAAAAGGAGCTGAAGAAAAGTTTACGATTCACTTGGCTCAAACTGGAAAGCAGGGCAGCAATTTGGTGGAGTTGATGGTGCGAATTTTGGTGGGGGAGCTAATGGGGGGTTTAGTGAAGCCTTTAAAAGCTTTATGGGAGGTGCTGGAAAAGCCCAAGGAAATCGTACTACTTATAGGACATCTACTAATTTTGATACAGGTACTTTTAGCGATTTTTTTAGCACCCTTTTTGGAGGAGGTGGCTTCTCGGAAGGGTTTGGGGGGGGAGTCCACTCAGATATTTTCTCAAATATGAGCGGGTTCTCTGCTTCAAGACAAGGGCGTAATGCGTCAAATTTTAATGCAGCTCAAAGTGAAAAAAGTCAAGATTTTGACATCACAATAACAGCTAAGGAATGCATCTTAGGGACTGAAAAAATCTTAAATATATCAAAAGGTAGTGTTAATAAAAAGCTTAAAATAAAGATTCCAAAAGGTACGACGCAAGGAAAATTTATTCAAATAAAAGATAAGGAACTAGGTACTATAAAAATAAAAGTTAATGTTATAGATGACGCAAATATTTCTATTAAAGGAAAAGATATTTATTTAACAGTACCTGTTGAATGCTATGAAGCCGTACTTGGAACAACGCTTGAGTTTAATTCATTCTTTGGGAAGATAAATGTAAAACTTCCAGAAGGCTCTAGTAGTGGTGCAAAGTTAAAGCTAAAAGGAAAGGGGCTTGAAGGTAAAGATGGTGCGGGAGATTTATATATTGTTATTCAAATAAAAGTTTCAAAAGGCTTAAGTAAAGAACAAAAGGAGCTTTACAAACAATTAGAGAAAATTTCTGAAAATCAAAGTAAAAAAGAGAGGATGTCATTATGATAAACTTTAATAATTATACTGTAAAAGCAAGAGAGTGTTTTGAGCTTGCACAAAAAACTTTAGCTAGGATGTCACATCAGCAACTTTCAGTAGAACATCTTTTTTATGCAATGCTTGAACAAAATGAAGATATTATAAAAGATATTTTTGAAAATAATAAAATTAATATTAAGTCTTTAAAAAGTGACACGCAGAAACTATTGGACAGAATTCCAAGTGTTAGAGGTGTTACTCAAGAACTTGATAAGGTGTATGTTACACAAGAACTTCAAAAAGTTTTTCTTGAAGCTGAGAATGTAAAATTAAGATTTAAAGATGAATATGTATCATTAGAACATATTTTACTTGCTATTTTTGAGGTTGAAAATCCAGTAAAGGAACTTTTAAAAAGTAAAGGATTAGATCAAAATAAAATTTTACTTTCCCTTGAAACAATAAGAGGAAATCAAAAGATTACTTCTGATAATCCTGAAAGCACGTATAACGCACTTAAAAAATACGGAAGAGATTTACTGGAAGAAGCTAAAAGAAATAAACTAGAGCCAATTATAGGGCGTGATGAAGAGATAAGACGTGCTATACAAATTCTTTCAAGAAAAACTAAAAATAATCCTGTGCTTATTGGTGAACCAGGTGTCGGTAAGACTGCAATTGTTGAAGGGCTAGCTCAAAGAATTCTTAATAAAGAAGTTCCTGAGAGTTTAAAAAATAAAACAATCTTTGCTCTTGATATGGGAGCACTTGTCGCAGGAGCTAAATATAGAGGTGAATTTGAAGAGAGGTTAAAAGCAGTTTTAACAGAAGTTAAAAAATCAAATGGTAATATTATTTTATTTATAGATGAACTTCACTTAATAGTTGGTGCTGGAAAAACAGATGGTGCAATGGATGCAGGAAATATGCTAAAACCAATTCTTGCTCGTGGTGAACTTCACTGTATTGGTGCTACGACTCTTGATGAGTATAGGCAATACATTGAAAAAGACAAGGCACTAGAAAGACGTTTTCAGCCAATTATTGTAAAAGAGCCAAGCATTGAAGATACAATTTCAATCTTAAGAGGTATAAAAGATAGATACGAACTTCATCATGGAGTTATGATAAAAGACTCTGCATTAATAAGTGCAGCTAAGATGTCTGCTAGATATATTGGAGATCGATATTTACCTGATAAAGCAATCGATTTAGTTGATGAAGCTTGTGCAAGAATTAGAACTGATATCGATTCTATGCCTTATGAACTTGAGGAGGTAAATAGAAAAATAATTGAACTTCAAATTGAGGAGGCTGCACTAAAAAGAGAAACAGAAACTGATAATCAAATAAGATTACAAGAAATTAAAAAAGAACTTGTAGAATATAAAGAAAAGTTTACAAAATTAAATTCTCAGTGGAGTACTGAAAAAACTATAATTTCTGAGGTTAGAGAAATTAAGAAAGAAATTGAGAATGTAAAATTTGAAATTGAAAATGCACAGCGTGCTTACGATTTAAATAAAGTTGCTAAACTTCAACACGGTACTTTGCCTGAGCTTAAAGCTAAGTTAAAAGAAAAAGAAGCACAAATTGAAAACTTCGATACTAAGCTTTTAAGAGAAACAGTAGGTGAAGAAGAAATCGCAAATGTAGTTTCTAAATGGACAGGTATTCCACTAGATAGACTTATAGAAACTGAAAGACAAAAACTTTTAAAATTAGAAGAAAGACTTCATAAGCGAGTTATAGGACAAGATGAAGCTGTAACACTTGTTTCAAATGCAATAATTAGAGCAAGAAGTGGTATAAAAGACCCGCAAAAGCCAATAGGAAGTTTTATGTTTTTAGGCTCAACTGGTGTTGGTAAAACTGAGCTTGCAAAAGCACTTGCTGAATGTTTGTTTGATAGTGATAAAAATATTGTAAGAATTGATATGAGTGAATATATGGAAGCTCATACGGTTTCAAGGCTTATTGGCGCGCCTCCAGGATACATTGGATTTGATGAAGGAGGACAATTAACAGAGGCTGTAAGAAGAAATCCATATTCAATTGTGCTTTTTGATGAAATTGAAAAAGCACATAGTGATGTGTTAAATATTTTACTTCAGGTTTTAGATGATGGGCGTTTAACTGATTCAACAGGTAAGCTTGTTGATTTTACAAATACAATTGTAATTATGACATCTAATTTTGGAGCAGAATACTTAACTGAAGTTATAAATGGAAATGGTTCTTTAGATGAAGCGAAAGATAATTTAACAAAGAGTTTAAGGACTAAGTTTAAACCTGAGTTTTTAAATAGGATTGATGAAATTATAGTCTTTAATCCATTAACTAAAAATGAAGTTCTTGCGATTGTTGATAAGATTTTAAATGAAACGAGAAAACGTTTAAAGGAAATGGACTTACTTTTGGATGTATCACAAGGTGCCAAAGAATATATTGCCAGGGTTGCTTTTGATCCAATATATGGTGCTAGGCCTCTTAAAAGATATATTCAAAACACACTTGAAACACTTATTGCTAAAACACTTATTAAAGAATCAGTTCCTAAAGGTGCTACGCTTTGTGTTCTTCTTAAAAATAATGATGGAGATAATGCTAACAATACAGAAGATATGCTAGAAGTCGTAGTAAGACTAGAGAATTAATAATGTTGGATTTATGAAGCATGCGTTGTCGAGGGCTATAGTAGAAGTACGAACGTACGGCGGGCCGAGTGATACTTGAAAAGCAAAGCTTTTCAAGGGAACTCGGTTGTCTTTTTATCATCTTTTCTATCCATTAATTTTAAAAGCTTTTTAACTTGTTGTTTTTATTATTTATTTTACATTTATAGTTCATTCATTATTTACTTTACTGAAACAAAACAAAAGCTTAAAACATCATACTAATAAAGGATCAGGGTATTATTTTCCTTGGATACATAAAGTTAATTTATTTTAGAGGTAATAGTATGCTGAACCATTCATCAATTTTATCAATTATTAAAAGCTTATACATATATATTATATTGAGCATAATTTTCAACTTTAATGAAAGTGCATATTCAGCAATGATTTTTCAGTCAGGTAGAAATGATATTCATACTTTCTTATTAAATTACACAGATAAAAAAATAGAAAAACAAAATAAATATAAAAAATTAGGAGCTATATATATAAAAGATATGGTTAAATAATTTAGTGAAAAATTGCAAACTTAAATCTACTGTTATGGCACTTTCTAGTCAAGTTGAAAAAACAGATTTTAAAACAATCGATTTGTAGTATTCTTCAGCAAAATTAGTAGAAAGTGGTGAAGATAAGATTATTATTGACGGTAACGCAGTCGAGAATTGGCCATATGACATACAAATTTCTAGTTATAAAATTGAAGTAACAGAAAAAGGTCGTAAGGTTATTTATTAAGATTGTGATAGTATTGTCTTTCATGTGAAGATGTTGTTGTGAGTCAAATCACTTGTGATGAAGGTGTACCTTGTATAAACGTTGATGGTGAGGTAGATTTTTTAGCTAGTGACAAAAATGCTAATAAATACTAAGTATGAAAATCTTTTAATATGATTATCGATTATAATAATATGTTCTTAAAGTCAGCAAAAATTTTGCTGTACTTTAACTTTAAAGATATT
>CAKMMH010000037.1 GCA_927798255.1 uncultured bacterium
CCTGAAACCCGATACCTAATCCTGAATCCTGTTTCCTGCCTTCTGAAAACTTAGTGATTAACCCATACAACAAGTATTTTGTATTATTCCCTCAACTTTATTTAATTCCTCTGGTGAGTTTACACCTTGTACTTCGCTTTCTGTCGTAAGTTTACTTGCAATTACTTTTAATCCTTCATTTACCGCAATTTCGACAATATCTGTAAGATAATATTCTTTTTGCGCATTGTTCGTTTTTATTTGTTTAATTGCTTCTCTTAAAAATTTTGTATCTACTGCGTAAACTCCTGAATTTGATTCTGTGATTTTTAATTGATCTTCTGTACAATCTCTCTTTTCAACAATCTTTAAAAAATTTCCATCGCTGTCTTTAACTATTCTTCCATAGCTAGAAGTTGTAGGAGCATCAAATGTTAATACATTTACAATTGCCTTTTGCTCAAAAAATATGTTCACTAAATTTTTAATTGTATCTTCTTTAATTAATGGAACATCACCACACAATACAATGGTTACGCCATCTTTAGCTTTCATTTTTTCTAATGCACACATTACAGCATGTCCTGTACCTAATTGCTCTGCTTGATAAGCAAAATTAATATTTGAATTAATATTTCTTTTTTTAGTATCGTTTAAAATAAAATCTTCAACTACCTCTCTTTGGTATCCTGTTACAATAATGGTCTCATTTGGATTTAATTTACTTGCAGTCTCTGTTACATATGATATAAGCTCACGGCCACAAACCTTAGAAAGCACTTTAGCTATGTTTCCTCCCATACGCTTTCCAAGTCCTGCAGCTAGAATAATTACTGATAAATCCATAAATATTACTCCTAAAATACATAAAAAAATAAATTTTTTAAAAATTTTACTTAGATTTTTAAAATTCGGCAAGGCTTTTGCTATATATGTGTAAGTGGTTCTTTTAAGAACGTTAATAATTAATAAAGGATAATAAAAATAGTATGTTAGAGAAATCCTTTAAAAATTTCAGTTTTTAATTTTTGACATTAAATGACAAAAACTGTCATTTTTTTGTCTAATTATAGTTTTTTGATGTTAAGAAAAAAGGTTTTTATATGATTGATTTAACTATTTGGTCACTACTTGTAGATATTTCACTTATGGGGTCTCTTATTTATTTGGCGTACAGGCTTACAAGAGCTGAATCTGTTGCTGTAAAAATAGATAAAGTTGGAGATTTAGAAAAAACATTAAGAAGAGTTATAAGTGATGCAGAGGAAAGCTCAATTGAGCTTGATCAAAAATTAAGAACACGTCAAAGAGATTTAGAAACTTTGCTAGATGATCTTAAAAGTGTTGAAGATAGAGTGAACACAAGCTTTAAATCTTCAAATGAAGTTAAAGAAGGCTTAGAAAGAAATATTGAAAATTGTAAGAATTTAATTAAGAAATTAGCAACACTTGCAAATCTTGCAAATAAAGATAAAAGGCCAAGCTATTCACAACTTTGTGATAATAATGATTACGAAAATGATGAATTAATTTTAGAAAGTAGAAGAAATAATCAAGCAAATAGAATAATAGAATTAGATGATAATGATATGAATAAGGATAATATTCTTATTTCTAATTATAAATCAGAAAAACAAAGAAAAATTAATGAGTCACAAAGAGAAGATAAAGCTTTAGCTAAAAGTGAAGTTGAAAAACAATATATAGTTAAAAAACCTGTAACTAAAAAGTCTGCTTTATCAAGTAGGATTGAAAAAGAATCTTATATTTCTAAAAAGGAATTAGCAACAAATAATATAACTCCAAAAGAGATAAAACAAGAA
Source organism: uncultured bacterium (assembly GCA_927798255.1). Lineage (GTDB taxonomy): Bacteria > Bdellovibrionota_C > UBA2361 > UBA2361 > CAKMMH01 > CAKMMH01. The sequence continues at coordinate 1,803 of CAKMMH010000037.1, forward strand.
AATATAGAAGTTCAAACATTTAAAGATGAAAATTTAGAAGCTATTAGAACTCTAAAAAACAGAGAACTCGCAAGAACATTATTAAAGATGGGAATACCAGTAAATACGATATCTCAAAAAACAAATATTTCTGTAGATGAAATTTTAGAAATGAAAGATGAAACTATTACAAATAGTGAAGTTAATAAAATGGCTACATCTTCAGATGACGCAAGATTAGGAGTGCTTTCTAAAATGCGTCGTGAGATAGCAACACTTTAATTTTTTATTAAAGGGAAACTTTTAATGGATAGAGGAACATACGCAGCAGCATCAGATGGATTAATGCAATTAAGAAAGTTAGATATTACAACTAACAACATTGCAAATGTGAAAACTGCAGGATTCAAAAAACAAGTGTTAATTGGTAACACTCAAACGTTTGATGAAACCTTGGCAAGTTTACATGGGTTAAATGACCCATACGCTCATTATGATCAGCAAAGGACTCCAGGGATTATGAATACTTATGCAGTGACAGATTTTTCAGTGGGTTCAATTGAAACTACAAATAATCCACTAAATGTTGCTATAAGGAATGAACATGATTTTTTCGTTATACAGGGAGTAAATGGTGAAACTCTTTATTCAAAGGCAGGTGATTTTACCTTGAATTCAGAAAGTGAACTTGTAACTCATGATGGAAAATATGTTCTTGGAGGTGGTGGCCCAATTGCGACAGGTGGAGTTGGTAAAATTTCTATTGCTCCTAATGGGGATATCTTAAGTGATAATAATGTAGTTGGGGCTTTAACAGTGGTTAGCATCGATGACTTAAGTACACTTGAAAGAGTCGGGGATAATTGTTTTAAAGTTCATGAAGGAGCAAGTCCTAATATTGAGGAGGTGACTCCTGATTTGATTGAAAATTCATTAGAGATGGCGAATGTGTCAGCAGTGAATAGTATACTTGATTTGATAACCGCACATCGTGGTTTTCAGTTATACACACAAACTGCACAATCAATAGATCAAATGAATCAAACGGCTATTACAAAATTGGGGGCTTCTAGATAGTAGTTTTTTATTTTAAAAGGATAAACTAAATGATAAGAGCTTTATATACATCAGCAACTGGAATGAACGCACAACAAACTAACATTGATGTTATTTCTCACAACTTAGCCAATGTTAACACAACAGGTTATAAATCAGGGCGTGCAGAGTTTCAAGATTTAATATATCAGCAAGTTGTAGAACCTGGAGCTAGGACATCTGACACTACTCAAAACCCAACAGGTATCCAGGTCGGACTTGGCGTTAAAACATCATCTATACAAAAAGTTTTTATCCAAGGTGACTTAAAAAATACTGATAGAAGTCTTGATGTTGCAATCGAGGGAGAGGGATTTTTTAAAGTACAACTTCCAAATGGTGATTCTGCTTACACAAGGACTGGTTCTTTTAAATTGGATAAAGATGGGAAAATTGTTACAGCTGAAGGGTATGAGTTAGATCCAAGCATGACGGTACCTAACGATGTAACATCAATTAGTATTTCCTCAGATGGTATTGTAAGTGTTACTCAACCTGGAAGTACATCACTTACAGATTTAGGACAACTTACAGCAGTTCGTTTTCCAAACCAAGCTGGATTAAAGGCAATGGGAAAAAATTTATATCTTGAAACAGAAGCATCTGGAGCACCTGTTGAAGGACTTTTTTACCAAGACGGTTTTGGAGCATTAAACCAAGGTTTTTTAGAAACAAGTAATGTAAGCGTTGTAGAGCAAGTAGTAAATATGATTACTGCGCAGCGCGCTTACGAGGCATCATCAAAGGGTATTACAACCTCAGATGAAATGATTAATTTAGCATTACAAATGAAAAGGTAATTAATTTCTAGGGATTATTAGAAATGAAATTAAAAAATTTGAGTTTTTATTTATTAACATTTTTAGTAGCAGTTAATGCTAGTGCATATGAAATATATGTTCGTGGTAAGCAAGAGGTTACTATTACAAAACCTATTATAACACTATCTGACATCGCAAGTATTGATTCAACTAAAAATAATCTTGATGAAGTTATTATTGGAGTAGGAAAAACTTTTATTCAAAATAGTCCAATGCCAAATAAGGAAGTTTCAATTCCAGCAAATAGAATTGTAGAAATAATGAAAAATGAAGGGCTAAAGTTAGAAAAGATAGGTTATGTTTTTCCTAAAAATATAAAGGTAAAAAGAGCTGGAAGATTACTTACAGAAAAAGAAGTATTAAAAGCAATAAATGATTACTTTGATAGTGAACAGAGAGAAATAAGTGTTAAAAGAATATATATGAAAGAAGATATATTTGTTTCACCTGATGATTTATTTATAGAAGTTGCTTCATTTTCAAAAGAACCATTTAAAAAAGATATGGGAAGTTTCCTATTAAAAATTACATCAGGAAATGGTGATGTTCAAAAAGCTACAATTAACGCTCTAATTGAAGAATGGAAAGATGTTCCAGTTGCAAGTAGACAAATATATAGAGGTGAAGTCGTAAATGAAGGTGATTTTGTTATGGCAAGAATGAATGTTTCAAAACTTCCAAAAGAATCTTTTGATGTAAAAAAAGAAATCGTTGGTAAAGAAGCAACAAGAAATATTAGTAAAGGAGATATATTTTCAAACACAACTTTAGTTTCGCCACCTGTTGTAAGAAATGGAGATAAAATAAAAATTGTTTATGAAACACCACTTTTATCTGCAATTGTTACAGGTGTTGCTTTGCAAGATGGCGCTAAGCAAGAGAAAATTAAAATTAAAAATGATTCTTCAAATAAAATATTAGAAGGATATGTAATGGCTCAAGGTTTAGTGAGGGTTAATTAAATGATGAATAAAAATATTATTACTAGCATTACCTTTCCTTTGATAAGTTTGACGCTTGCATGCTCAACTCCAAACTTACAAAGAAAAGATCCAGTTATTCCTAGTCTTGAATATTCAAAAAATTTGCAATTACAAATTGATGAACAAAAAAGACTTGAACAAATGGAATATCAAAAAAGATTAGCAATCTATGAAAGACAAGCAAACATTGAAGAAATGCGTGCAAGATATCATTTTATAAGTGATGATTTAAAAAATGAAAGCGACCAAAATTCGAAAGATTTAAATCAAATAGAGGCAAATATTGATGCTAATGGAAATATTGAAGGTGATGAGGGGAATCAAAATGAGTTTATGGAAATCAAGAAACAATTTCCTCGTCCTAAATATGAAGGGCCATTAATTTACGGTGATACCGGTCGTTCTCCTTCATTATGGGAAGAGAGCAAAACAGGAGCAAATGATTTATTTAGAGATGACAGAGCATGGCTTCCGGGAGATTTAGTGACAATAATTATTACAGAAAAATCTGATGCTAAGGGAGAAGCTGATACAAATACTAAAAAAGAGACAACGCTTCTTGGCGGTATTTCATCTTTACTTGGAATAGATTCTTGGTTCGCAGATAAAAATAAGAGAGTAAATCCAAGCTCAATGTTTAGTACTAATAGTAGTTTAGAATATAAAGGAAGTGGGGACACTACAAGAAAAAATACTTTGACAGCAAAAATTTCTGCAATGGTAATGGAGGTATTACCAACAGGACTTTTAAGAGTCGAAGGTGAAAAAATAGTTTCTGTAAATGCTGAAGAACAAATCATTAAGATTTCAGGAATTGTTCGTCCAAAAGACGTAAATTCATATAATGAGATTGATTCTTCAAAACTTGGAAATATGAGAGTTGATTATTATGGACAAGGAGTGCTTCAAGATGTTCAGGAACCTGGATGGGGAACAAGGTTCTTAACAAAGCTTTGGCCATTTTAATTAATTTAAAATTTATAAGAGAAATATATGAAAAAAATATTTTTGTTAATCATATTTATTTTACTGATTGTACCAGAAGCTTTTTGTGCAAGATTAAAAGATATTGCAACAATTGAAGGCGTTCGCGGTAATGATTTATTTGGTTATGGAATTGTTATCGGATTAAATGGTACAGGGGATGGTGGAAGTGTGGATTTTACAGGTAAGAGCGTATCAAACTTACTTGAAAAAATGGGACTTAAGGTTGACCCAAAAGATATTAAAGTTAAAAATGTTGCAGCAGTTGTTGTAACAGCAAAGCTTCCTCCTTTTGCAAGAGCAGGAAGTAAAATAGATGTTACACTTTCTTCAATTGGTGATGCAAAAAGTATTCAAGGTGGAACTCTTTTATTTACTCCTTTAAAAGCATCTGATGGAAATGTTTATGCGGTAGCTCAAGGTCCTATCACAGTAGGAGGTTTTTCAGTTGAAGCTTCATCAGATTCAGCGGTAAAAAATCACCCAACAGTTGGTCAAATTGCAGAGGGTGCAACAGTTGAAAAAATGATTCCATTTGATTTATTCCAGAGTAAGAGGGTAAGAATTGTATTAAAGGAACCAGACTTTACGACAGTTACACATATAGTTGATGCACTAAATGAGGAACTCGGGGGTTCAATTGCATCAGCAATTGATGGCGCAACTGTTCAAATACCACTTGTTGGAAATTTAAAAGATGATCCAATAGGAATGATTTCCAAATTAGAGCATATTGATATTGTTCAAGATAGCACAGCAAAAGTAATTGTTAATGAAAAGACTGGAACAATTGTAATGGGTGAGAATGTAAAAATTGGAAAAGTAGCTCTTGCTCATGGTAATTTAAATATTGTAATAAGAAGTGACACACAAGTATCTCAGCCGGAGGCTTTTTCAGAGGTAGGAAACACAGAGGTCGTAACAAACTCTGATGTAACAGTTGGTGAAGAAAATGTTGGATTAAATTTAATAGGAGGTGAGCTTTCACTTGGAGAGCTTGTAAAAGCTCTTAACGCACTTGGGGCTACTCCAAGAGATTTAATATCAATATTTTCAGCTTTAAAAAGAGCAGGGGCGCTTCATGCTGATTTAGTTATTATGTAAAAAGGATTATAATGGAAACTAATGCGTTAACAGGAATAAATTTAAATTTAGGTGCTTCTAGTAGTTTTTTAAAGAGTGAAACGCAAGCAACTAAAGTAAAAGACAAGCTTCAGAATCTTCAAAATTTACAAAATAATGATAAATCTCATAAAGAGATAGTAAGTGCTGCAAAGGATTTCGAGGCATTACTTTTAAATCAAATGATAAATGAAATGTGGAAAAGTGTCCCAGAGGACGGCTTATTTGGTAAGAGCCAAGAACAAGAATATTTCCAAGAAATGTTAAATACTGAAATTGCAAAAGAAATTTCTATGGGTAATGGTCTTGGAATACAAGATATGGTGATTGCTGAATTAGAGAAAAAGAAATAATTTTATGAAACGAAAGGTAAGCTTTTGTAATCTAAATTAATAGTAGTAAAAAAGATTTAATTTAATTTTGGAGTTATTATATGAAAGTAAATTCAAGTGATACATTAATTAGACAAGAGTTGTTATCTAAAATTTTAGGTAATAAAGAAGTTGAAAATAACAGTACAAAAAATTCTAATAGTGCTTTAAAACAAGCAGATGAAAAAATAAATATTGGATTATCACAGTATATTAATAATAACATTTCAAAAGAAACTTTAGCTTTAGAAAGACAAGAGAAGGTAGCAAAATTAAAAGAGTTATATGAAAAAGGTGAATATAAAGAACCTGAAGCTAAAGAGCTTGCAAAATCTCTTGTTGAAGGGATAAATGATGAGATAGTTTTAGCTAGAAATACAATATTATTTGATGATGAGGAATAAGAAATATGGCACTTCCAGGTAATGTTTATAGAGAATTATTAGACATTATTAATAAACAGTTATCTCTTTATGAAGAATATTTGAAAATTCAAAATGATGAGAGAGAAGGATTAAAGAAAGCAAATGTTCAAAAAATTAAAGAAAATACAGTGCTTCGTTCTAATATTTTAGAATATATATATGTGCTTAAAAATAAGCTATCAACACTTATAACAAATGAGGGAGAAAATAAGGTTATAAAGTTGTTAAATAAGAAAGCTTCTAATGAGCAAAAAATGATTTTATTGCCAAAGATTAAAAAATTAAGAGAATTAATAAAGCAAACGCAAGGAAAGGCAAGAGAATATTCAGAACTTCTTAATTTTTCATCAAATCTTGTAAATGGTTCTCTTTCAATTTTATGGTCAGCAACTCAAGGAATATTTAAATCTTATGGAAGAGATAGAAATATTCACGAATCATATCATCCATCTGGATTAGGAAAAGATAGAAAATTGTAGAAATATAAAGTTAGCTAGCTGTCCTGTTTCCTGCCTCCTAAAAAGCAAAATGCAGATACTTCTTCGTATGATTTCTTATATTCCTTGTTTATAAACTTTACAAGTCATAATTAAGCAAGGTGGCATAAGAATAATATTTGCAAATGGTATAAGAAAAATAAATGTGAAAAATATACCAAGAGATAGTGTTCGAAGTTTGTTTTGTTTTATAAAATTAATTCTTTTTGAAATTCCTAATAATAAAATTGACATTATTCTATTAAACATTCCAAGCCCTAAAAGAAAACATCCAATTAAAAGAGGAATTATTGAAATAAATGGAATAAATCCTAAGGCAAAAGATGAAGTAAAAGATAATGTAACAATAAAAGCAATAAACATATCAGCTAGTATGCTTTTAAATGAGCGTAAAAAAAACATTTTTAGCGGAATGCCATCTTGATGAATTAGGTCATCTTTTATTAAAATTTTTTCTAACATTAAATCAATAAAAAATCCACCAATAGTATTCATTCCAACAAAAGATAAAATACTTGCGATTATGCAAATTATAAAAAATGCTAAACTTCCAAAAACATAATATAGAAATCCGGAGGCTTTTTCTGTAATTAGATTGACAATATCATCAATATATTTAGTGCCAAAATAAAAACTAATACAAAAAATTATTAAAGCTATAAGATATGGGATAAGTGCATAAATTAATAGTTTAGGTGATGTTATTAAAGTTATGCAAGCTTTAAACAAGAGCACGGGATATGAACAAAAATCTTTCAAAGTTTGCTTCATAAAATTACTAATTAAATATAAGAAAAATTATTTTTTAATTTGTATGAGAATATTATACATTAAATACTTTTTTCGTATACAGTACCTTTAACAACTTGTTTTTCTTTATAAAAAAGACGTTGTTTCTTCTTTAAAGCGATAACTCTTTTTTGTTTTGGTCTTAATGTAATAAAATCATCTAGCTTTTTACATTTAGTATCAAGTATATCATTATCACATATATTCATATCAAATATTCGTGTGTGATAATTTCCATCGTTTTTAAACTCTACTCCTGCTTCTGTTCTTTTCACTTTTATATCAATTTCTCTTTCGTTTGGCTCTACATAAACACTTGCAATCATTCCTGTAACAATTCTTATACCAATGCTTTTTTCATCGTCACCATATTGTTGAAAATCATTTTCGCTTGTAAGAGGTTTAGGATAAAAAGTAATTTTAAAAAATCTTTCCATATTTTCTTTTGATTTTCTTACAAAAATACGAATATTTTTTTGTTCTCCTGCGCCTAGTGAAAAATTTTTAGGAGCAACAATTAAACCTTTTGAAACTACAAGACTTTCAGTACCATCATCGTTAATTACAGATTCATTTACTTGCGTGTTTACTATTAAAGGAGCTTTTCCGTGATTTTTTACAACCATATTTCTAATTGGTTTGTCAGTGTTTTTAAAAATTTGAAAATAATTAGGAACAACAATTTGAGCAACACTTGAACTTGAAAATAGTATTAATGTAAAACATGATATAAAAAATGTGATTAAAAATTTTTTTAATTTATATTTATCGCCCATTTAATAAAACCTCTAAAATATAATTTTAATACTCTGCTTCAATAATTATAGTTAGATATCCTTCATAATTGCCAGCAGCTGCATTTTGAAGATCTGCTTCATTAAACAAAATAGTTAAATTTGCGTTATTGTTAAATTCACAATCATCAAAATTAGTCTTTGCCCCAGTTTGACCAGTTAATGTAATATTATGAGAAACTGAAGTTGCGTTGTTTGATGATGAAGAATTACTCCATTTTACATAGTATGGAATAGTTGAAAGATTATATTTTAAGAAAAATCCACCATTATTACCTTGAATATTAACAGAGTATCTTCCTGTGTCACTAAACACACAAAGATTGCTGTTTCCTTCTAAATCGTCATTACCTTGCCAACGAAAATTATTGAAATCCTGTAAATTAGTAATTTGTGCTAATTCTTGAGCAAAACAAAAATGTGTCAAAATAAAGAACGATACTACAAAGACATATAAGCTTATAGGTTTTTTTAAAATTTTGCACATTTTAAATTTTACTTTTTCTAATTCTACTAAAACTAAAAAGCTACTCGATTATGTATCAAGTAAGTCAGTGATAGCAGATAATAATTTATTTGGTTTACATGGCTTTGTTAGAACAAGATTTGCGCCAGCATCTAATGCTTCTTGATGAACTTCTGGATCATCAATCGCAGTAAAAGCAACAATTGGAACTTTAATTCCCTTTGCCCTAGCTTCTTTAATACAATCCTTACCATTCATTCTTGGCATCATTAGGTCTATTAATACGATGTCTGGAATTTCAGCTTCAAGACATTCAAGCGCACTTAATCCATCAGCGCGTCTTGTTACCTCAAAACCTTCATCTTCAAATAAAAAGTCAACGATATCAAGAGCTGTCATGTCATCATCAATGACAAGGATTTTTTTATTATCCATATATTTCCTCACATTAAAAATAGTCAAATTATTTATTTTTTAAGAAATCTTTAAAAAAGAATAATTCTTAAACCTATTACAAACTATATAAATATGATGAACTCTTTTTGTAAAAGGATTTTACAAGAGATAAATAAATTTTTAAATAAGTAGAAAAATCAAACAATGTTATATGAAAAAAATATATATTTTAATTAATTTATATTTATGTAACTTTTAAATTTTACCGACAATCATATTAGGTAATAGAGATTTTTTTAAAAGAAGAAGCCTTTTAAAAATTTCTTTTTAAAAATGAAGTATTAAAAAATTTTTATGATGTGATGTTGTAATAAATTTTTTAAGTAAAATTATATAGTTTAGTATATATGTGATAAAATTTCGATAAAAAATTTTTTATCACTTTTTCGACTAATTATTATGTTTGTAGTAGAAATATCTTTTACAAAGTCTGGACAACAATCTGAAATTATTTATGTCAGACGCCCTCATTTTATTATAGGGAGTTTGCAAAATGCTCATGTTGTCGTTGATGAAATGGCATCATTTGGATATTCATTACATTTTGTAAAAGGTAAAGGAAATAGCTTCTTGTGCTATACAATATCAAATAATGATGCTGATGAAAATAATAATCTAGCGGAAACCTTTTACGGATATACCAAACTTGATTTAGATGATGTAAGTTTATATGTTGTAGCAATAGATAATGATTTATTGTTAAGAAAAATAGATGTTAATTATAAAAATACATTAAAAATTTTAAGAAAAGCTACTTTAACTACTACTCCTACTTTTCCAGCGATTGTAATATTTCACGAAAAACCTGTCGTATATTCTATAGAAGTTGCCACAGAGATTTTACTTGGACGTTCGAAAGATTGTCATATTAGAATTGATGCAGAAAATGTTGATAATATTCATTGTAGATTAACTTATGAAAATTCAAAGTTTTGGATTGAAGATGAAATGTCATCAAGTGGAGTATTTGTAGATGGAGAGAAAATATCTTCAAAAGTAGGTCTTGCGCCATGTAAATACTTTTCACTAGGTGGAGGAATTAATGTAATGGGAATAACTACTGAAGAACAACTAATTAAGATTAGCTCGAATGAATCTAGTCAAAATATACTTCATGAAACGCAAGAGATAAATAAATATCCATGTTTGATATCATTATCAAGTTTAGTAAGACCAAGTAGGATTTTAATTACAGCTGGAAAAGAGATTTCAGTTGGTCGTGCACCTGAAAATGACGTTTGGATCGGTTCACCTCACATATCTAGGACTCATTTAAAATTAAGTTGTGATTTGAGATCCGAAATTACTCTTAGTGATCATAGTAGTAATGGAAGTGTGTGTGATGGAATGTTAATTTCTGGTTCAGATTTTAAGATTTCGAAATCTGCACATATAATTGATCTTGGTGATTCGATTATCTTAGGTGTTTGTTATTCTCAAGAAGATGAGGAATTGTTTATTAATTCAAATAATT
>CAKMMH010000038.1 GCA_927798255.1 uncultured bacterium
TAGTCATTAAGGAACTTTGAAAATGCGTTTTTTTCCATTTTTCTTAATATTAACTATTACCTTTGTAGGAGTAGGGGGAGTAGTATCGGTATATGTTGGAATTAATGTATTTGTAGGCGTAGCTTCTAATGTATTTGTAGGTTCTATAATATCATTTCTCTTATCATCTACAGTATCAATATTATTTCTTTTTAAAATATTTAACTGCTCTAAAATCATTCTTTCTTTGTTTAATAGAGAATTATTATTATCTTCTTGAGCAAAAACATTATTTGAAATCAAACTAACTATGCAAAAAGTTAATAAACATACAAATTTCTTACTAACATTTCTGTTAGCTAAGTGATTATTAAATAATATGTTTATAAAAAACTTCTTCATAAAAACCTTACCTACTCATTAGATGTGTTAAATCCATTATTTCCTTTACTTAGCGACAATCTTCTTCCTTTTTCTTTTTGAACTAATGCTTGAATTTCTTGAGGTGCATCTACGCCCTCAAATACAATTTCGATAGCACCAGTTGCAGAAGTTCCGACTTCTACACTTCCAATATTTAAAATCCTTTCAAGAATAGTTTGCATGGTTTCTACACTTCTGATATCTTCATATCTAATTTTAACAGATCGTTTCCTTGCAGATAGTATGCCGACAGTCATCTCTAACCCCTTGCTAGTTAAGCAATACTTAACATTATAAATTCTAATAAGCGCATAAAGAAAGAAACCACACGGTATTAACCAAAATACAGGAAGATATAAATTTACACTCTCGCTACCAATGTTAAATAAATTTCCAACAACGACGGTTTGGGGGAATTTACTTGATAAAAACACAGAAAGGAACATGCCTAAAAGCATTCCTATTACAAGCTTATATTCGCTTTTCCATGTTTTATATATTACAAATTCATTTTCTTTCATAAACTATCTTAATCCTAAATCAGCTTCAATTGAATCAAAGTTGTTTACAGGCTTATCTTTTTTAACTTCTTCCCTCTTTTTTTGTGGACGCATTCTCAGCATCCTATCAAATTCAACTGCATCTACTTTTATAGTACCTTCCCTCTGAAGTTCATTAGAAGGTGATTCTTCAATATTTTTTGTAACTTTTGCAGTTTTCATGGCTTTATGATTTTTAACATCACCTATACTTATTCCACCTCCAGAAAATCTGAAAATAGCCACTAAAACAATAACCAATATTATTGTTACAAGTGGTGTTGTATTAGTAAGAGGTGAAAAAACAGTTTTTACAAGTCCCATGTCAAAATACCTTAAATTAAATAAACTCTTAAAACTATAAATAAAAAATAAACAATTTAAAAGTAAAACTTTATAAATTGCTTATTTTTTTCCACTGTATTTATTCCTCTACGGGTTTTTTATAGTACTGCCATTTGCCTTGCCTTATTTCAATAACTTCTTTATGTTCAGGCCTATAATATATTCCCTCTGGGTCTAATCCAGGTGGTACTCTTACAACATCTACCATCGGTTCTTCCCAGATGTAATCAACTACAGCAGGATCTTCTTTTAAATATTGTTTGTCGTTATGCTTAATTTCTAACGCTTGAGAAGATTGCCTTTGAACTGTAGTAGCACAAGCAGTCATCATCACACTTAATATAATAAGTGATGCGTTAATCAAAATATTATTTAATTTTAATTTCATTTTTTATTTCTCCATATCATTAAAAAAACTGTTCATGTTTATTTCATTCTTTTTGTTTGTATCCATCTGCATTTTAAATGCATGTGCTCCATTTGGTGCAATTGCGACAACTTGCTCTAGTGCTTTTAAGAAGTCATCGTTGTTTTGCTTTAATACATCTGCAAATAATTGGTTATCATCACCATTATTGGTACTTACCCAATAAAAAGCTGGTTCAAGTGGAAGTACTAAAGCTGATTCTCCAATATCAGATATTAAATAAAATTGCGACTCTAGTCCCTTAATAGTTCTAAGTCTTAAAATAACATCAGCTTGTTGAGGTGATAAATTAAAAGCTTTTGCTGTCATATGAAACTTGCTAGGATCTTGTTTTAAAAAGATCTTATGAGCTGAGTTTTGAACGATTGCTTGCCCACCTTCTCCTAAATAGAAATCTTCACCAGATTGAGAAGCTGCAATTACGATACCTTTTCTTTTACGATATAATCTAAATGCAGTTTCTACAGTTCCTGATGCAGTCTTTCCAATTAAGTCATGTGCTTCATCAAATACTAATATTTTCCTACAGTCTAACTCCATTGGGTCATTCATCACAGTGTCAGCCCAAAGCATTGCAACTTTTAAGAATACTCTTTGTAAGTCTGGGTTTCTACTTAATGCTTTTAAGTCAAATACAATAAATCTTTCTTGAAGTTTTAAAGCACCAGGTCTATCAAAGAATCTAGCGTAAGTTCCGTCACCATAGTAATCACCAATAAGCATGGCAACAAGTTGACGCCTTTTGGCAGTATCTTCATCTTCATCAACTCTTCTTGGCGCTCTTAACACAGCAACTGCATCACTTAAAATAAATTCTCTTCTCATTGGACCATTTCTATAAAGCCTATGAGCTTCGACAAGAGATGCAACTACGACATTTTTTTCAAGTCGTCCTGGTTGTTTTGAACCTTCAACAGCCATATCGCAAATAATATCTGCGCACATATCTATTAAATCTTTATAGTCTTCGTTTCTAGGGTCAGGAGCAGTACGTCCAAGACGAGCAAGGAAGTTCATAGCCGGCGCTTTTGAAGGAGTTGCTTCGTATATTCTTCCTCCAAAAAGTTTTGCAACTTTTTCAAATCCACAAGGTTGGCCTGTCATACCTTTATCAAAAACGAATGTAATAGGGGGTTTCTCAACACTTTGACCATTTGGTAAAGATGCAAAGTGACCACGAGCTAAGGTTATAAGCATATAGCAAAGTAGGTAACTTTTACCGGCACCTGATACACCACTTATTAAAACGTTTGGAGCAATGTTTGAATCATATAAATCAAATCCTACTAACTCTCTATTCCAAAGAGATGGAAGTAAAAATTGTTTCCCCCTTGTTCCTCTCCAGTTACCATAAATAGGGTATAACCTTGATGCTCTTGATGAACGGAGTGTAACAGTCCAACCTTCACCGTCCATTTCAGGGTCATACATCGCTGGTAATGAATGAATGAAAGTTGCCAAATCGGAGATTTCATGAACCATACCACGAGCGCCGTTAATCTGAGAAATAGTAGCGATTGCTTCTGACGTTGCACGCTTTGCCTCATCTTCATTTTGGCAAATAAATGTTTGATGTACACCGACTCTTACGATTTGACATCTTGAAGCATAAAGCTCTGCTCTTGCTGCTCTTATTGCTGAAATTCGATGAAGTGCTTTTTGGTTCGCACGACCTCTTGCGGTAACTTCACGAAAACCTAACATAGCATCTTTTTGGTCAAGCTTTTTAATTTGTTCTTGTTGAGAATCTTTTGAATAAGTGACACTTAAAATATTTTCATATGATGCACATTGAAGAGGTGCAATCATTAATGGTAAACATTGTTTAGGAGTTTCAACCATTGAAACAGTCCTGTAAACTCTGCCATCTTTTTTAATAATACCGTTTTCCGGGTGATCAACTTTTGTTTCTGAAATTTGATTTGTTAAAATTTCTTGTGGGTCATATACAGGGACTGCAACGTTAGTATTTCTTCCACGTTTATATTTACCACCTTTAATACTTCTTCTATTTAAAAGAGGGAACATTAAATCAATTAAATCTTGAGCATCAAATTGATAAGGATGAAATCCCATATCAGCAAGTTTTGCTGAAGTACCTTCTAGAATACCTTTAAATTTATTTGCATTTTCATAATACTCTTGTCTTCTTCTATCTGCTGTCATATTGTTTGAAAATGAAAAGACAGATTTAAATCCTTCAATGATTTGACCTACCATATCTCTACTTTTCCATTTTGGGTCATACCTAAAGCAGAAAAGTAAATCTAATTTCTTAGGACGTAATCCAAACTCGCTACTATTTGCGGCATTTCTTATTGATCTAATCCACCTTCTTGCCATCCAACCAGCAGGTCCTGAAAGAGGGTAAGCGTTTAAATTTTCTTTTAGTAAACTTTCGATTTCAAAACTTGTAATCCAGTTAACTTGAACAGCTATATTTGTATCGAATGTATCAAAAAGTTCTTGAATTGCTTCAGCAGTTTGAAAAGCGTCATTATCTGAAACTTTTGTTATTCCTAAAGGCTGTAATCTGAAAATTGCCCAGAATGAAGTATCTGTATGAAAGAAAATTCTATAATCTTCGTCATACTCTGCATATGACAACAACTCATTAAATAGCTCTTCGTCATGAAATAACCTTTCTTTTTGGAGTCTTGATATACTCATAATATAAATTCTCCTAATCTCGTTTAACCTACATAATTATAAAATTAATTGCTAACAGCATTATTTTTTACTACCTAAAAATCTAACCTCTTTATTTTTATGATCTATGTTAACTGTAATACCTGTTTCATTTTCAATCTCTTTTGCTATCTCATCGATAGTACCTAGAGTTATAATTGAAACTTTTTTATTTGCAATATCTGGGTCACAATGAGCAGAATATTTTGCAGTATTTGCTAAAATTAGAGCAACTTCATCAAATGTAGAATTTTCTGCTTCAAATTGAAAAACAGGAGTAATAATTCTATTTGAAACAGGATGGTTATCTCTACTTGGAAGAGGCTCAGCTAAGTGTACAGTTCGTATTCTATTATATGTAGGTGCAAGAGGTAATTGCCTAACAGCAAAAATATGAACACGTCTATCAAGGGTACTATTTGCGCCAGTATATTTATAGTGGCACCCTGACATTGATAACATAACAATAATTAATATAAAAAGTTTCATATTAAAATTTTTCATAATTTAGAACCTATTTTTTTGCGTTTGACTTACATAAGGGATACTAGACGTATCTTTACTTCCACTACCTAATTGTTTTTCTAAATCAAAAGCGTCAGTTACTGCCCATCTTTCATTTAATACTTTTAAGTAATAATAGTGTGCAGGAATTAAATCACCACCATTGTTTAAATGATCTGGAATCCACATAAGTCTTACAACGGCTGGTTGCATTACTGGGTTATTTGGTTGAGGCAAATGAGCTCTTTGGTATGAAGCAATATTTTCAAGAGCATCTCTTGCACTACTACCTAGACTTGTAGTGCCTTCTTGAATAGCGCGGTCGTTAAGTTCACCTTTTAGCGCATGTTCTGTTGGCGGTTCGTAAAATGGATTAAAAATATTTTGAAGTGCATAGCAACCACTAAGACACATGCTTAAAAAAGTAATTAATAAAAATTTCTTAATAATTGTTTTCATTATAAAGTAAACTCCTAATAAAAATTAATCCATACCATTAAATTGGTCATAACCGTTTTCATCTTCTAATTGTTCATATAAATCTTCTATTGTTACTTCATTTGCAAAAGTAGCAGTAGCTTCTCTACCTGAAAGAATTTGAACTACAGGAACCATTTCTTTTAATCTATCTCTTAATACTTCTGACCATACCTCAGAGCCTTTACTTAAGCCTTCACCCAAAGCGTATCTTCCGGTATCTCCAGTAATAATTCTTTGATCGCTATCGTAATTGTGAAGAACGGTTGAATTAGCATCAGAGATTGCTTCACCAGCTCCAGCCAGACCTCCTATCATTAAACCTCCTGTAATTGCTTTACCGATAGGATCAATAAGAATGCCTTTTAATCCTCTAATACCATCTTCACCGACGATCCAACCATCTACTGAAACTACCTTTCTTTCACCATTTGGTAATCTTATACTTAATTTAGTTAATCTAAATAAAGCTCTTTGATCTACAATGGAACCTTGAGCGGCGGCAATAAGTCTTGCTTCGCCAAGAGGAAGTTGGGAGTTGTCAGGACCTGCTACGTGAGAAATTAATTTGAAAATCACAGGATATGGAGTACCATCTGTTGGCGCGTTAACACCTCCTAGAAGTTTTACCCTTACGGTGTCTCCTGGAGCTACAAATGCAACTTTCTTTTTAATTTCTTTTTGAACAGGCTTAACATTTTCTTTTTCATCAAAGAATGATTCTAACTGATCTTGTCCTTCTCCCTCGCCGTTATTATCAACATTATCTTGATCTTCCAACATTAAATCATCAGATACGACAGAAGTGTTATTTACATCGTAACCATTACCGCCACTTCCAACTTCAATATCCGCAATTTTTTCTAAGATTTTTTTGAAGATATCTGAGGTTCTTCTTTCGTATACATCTAATCTGTTTCCTAATTCTTTCATTTCTTTTTGTGCTTCTACTTGATCTTTTTGAAGTTGTGTTAAATCTGATTTAAAGCTTTTTACAAAATCATCTAAATGTTCATCTTTTGGTGTCACAGTTTTTGTAGATGTACGTGTTGTGGTCATACGCTTAGTCTTATATTTATCTGCACTCGTAAGAAACACCATAAGGCCTATAACCAGAAAAACACCTACACCTATTATGGTCATTTGTGTTTTTCTGTCTTTCGTTACCATCATTTTTATATCATCTGTCTTTCGAGCCATTTTTTTCTTACCCTTTAAATTAAAAACTTTTTCCTTTTTAGTATTTTTTATCTAGCCCTAGTTACAATATAAACCTTAGTTTTATGTCCTTTAGCTATTTGCTCTTCAATATTTAATGGTTGAGGGGATAATTCCCATTTTTCAAAAGAAATTGCCCGTGTGCCATCAAGTCTAAAGGTCGCAGGATTAAGCTTTTGAGATACATCTAGAAGATTTTTAACATCTAGCACATAGCCCCAAAGATTAGTCCCTATAAAAATCGTATCAATTGTTGCATGAATCGCGCCATCGTTTATTACAGTCTCACCTCTATATTTATCTGTTGCACGATATCCGTTAATTGCACCTTTTCCAAATTCAGACGCTAAAATCATTTCTCTCATTAATCCTGAAACTTGTGTAGGAGGTGCAAAAGTTAATTGAGGATCTTTTACATTATCGCTTTCATCAATCTCTGCTCCAGAGCTTGTCAAAATTGATTGACTCTTATCAATAATTCTCACAAGAGTGTCTTTATTTGTTGCATTTGCTTTTTTTACTCTTAATGTATAAGAGCGTCCATCATCAAGACGTATAATCATTGATTCGCCAGTTTCTGTTAGTTGTTCAGTTGCAAAAATAACTAAATCATATCCTTTTTTATCAAGTGATATTGCAGAAAGTTTCTTTTTAAATCCACCTAATACTTTTGAAGGAAATTGTACTTGCGTTGGTTCACCAGGTGATACAAAGACATCAAGCTCTGTTCCTTTATATTCAACATCTCTAGCAAAGGCAAAATTTGTTATCAATAAGATAGCACATAATGCAATAAATGATGTTTTAAATAATTTTATGTTTCTTTTCATAGTCATTTTTTTCATAGTTAATTCTCTTTAATTAATTTAATTTTCTATAATCTGTAAGTTACTATCATATACGACAATCCCCAATGGGTTTAACTCATTTCTTGGAAGAGTCGTTAGGAAAACTTCATACATAGATTTAACTGGTTCTCTTTCTTCACCACTAATATATTTATGCCTAACACCGTATAGATGAACTATTACAGTGTTGTTTTTATTCCTCTCAACTGTTGTTTTTGATGGATCTATATAAAACACTTGAGAAAGAGAAGTCTGTATAATAGCTTTAAGTTCACTTCCTAAAGTCTCATCAGTAAATTTTTGGTAATATTCATCATGTACATATGCGCCAGCACGTTCAAATTGTGCTTTAGCTGTATAAGGTTGAAATGTAGCAATTAAATTTACAAATGTAGTTGCTGCTTCTATTAAATCGGCATCTGGTATTTCTTGAGTGTTATATTGTCCAGGAACTGGGCGTTGAGGAACATTTAAAACGACTTGTCTTGTCTGCCATAAAATAATACACAGAATTGAAACAGCAGTAGTAGCTAGTAATTGCATAATTGACAGCGCACGCCACATGACGGCCTGTTGTCTGTAGCCTTCCCATATTCTTATGGTATCATCACCACGTTTATGTTCATTAATATTTGTGTTATTTAAAACGTTTTTTCCAGTTTCTCTTAAGTTAACCATTTATAACCTTCCTTCTTGTTGTTTTAATTTTTCCTCTTTTCTTTCCAAAAAGAATTCATCAAAACCAAGTTGCATGTATAATGTATCACTTTTTATTCTTCTCATAGGTGCACCGCTCCAAACAGGTTGTAGCTCACTAGGAGCTGGAATTCCTGGAGGTATGATTCCCATTTTCACGCAGCAGTAATTTACAAAACCACGTGAACCATCAGCAAACTTTCTTCTTGCACAACTTAATCCATATGCTGTTAGCACAATCGTAATAAAGATAAATGGCATAGAACTAGCGGCACTTGTAAAAAATAATTCATTTACAATTAAACCGACTATCGCTCCAATGATCCACTCTTGTATTCTTGTTGATAAGAAATCCCAAGGGGCATCTAAATTAGGAATAACGTCACCATTATCCATTAAAACTCCTAAAAAATAAAATACAATTAATTAACTGCCTCACCTAATAATCTAGTATCAGGGGAAAAACGTACTCCTTCTTTTGATGTTCTAGGCTGAGGGTCTAAAATTCTTTCTAGCTCTTCAGCCCTATCAATTAAAGTAGTTCTAAATCTGCTAACATCTAACAAAGACTCAGGGTTAGCAACACTAGTTGCTCTGTCAAATTCATTTATTGCTGCTATTAGTAGGGAACGTGCTCTCGCGTAATGTCCTTGAGCTTTTTTAACTTGTGCATCAGTTGCTTGCTCGATAAATGGCGTGTCTTGTGCTGATGCGGTTATTGAAAATAAAAGAATACAAATAACTAGTAAGTAAAATACCTTAGTTAGTTTCATATATATATATCTCCTTCTTGCATTTTAAGTTGGCTATGTATCATATCATAAATCAACTCATAGTGTAACTTCGGTCCTTTAATAAAAAACCTTGATAAAATTTAGTTAAAATTCTACCGATTGCATATCATGATAACGTACATTTTTGCTTCAATTTTTTTACAAATTTATTCTAATATATTAAATTAAATAGTAATTATATTTATACGAATTAGCAGTCTTGGTAACCTGTTGAAATTATTAAGTAAATTTTTAGCTTCAAAACATTAAAAAAATAAACTTTAGGACATGCTTTACTATTTATTTTATTTTATAAAAATCCGATACAGTATACAAGATTTTGAAATTATTTTTGATAAAAGATAGTAATTTGTGATAAATTTATGTGATATATACGTAGGTATTGGTCATAACTATAAGGAGAATTGCTTGAAAATTCTAAGCAATTTAATATGTTATAATTTTGATTACCATTTTATACCGAAGCGCTATATGCTCCACATAAGTAACAATCATATTAATTTAATTTTAAAATTTATTTAGTTTTTAAGTTTTTTTATGGTTAAGAATATTAAATATGATGCAGACACAAAAGATTTAGCCTCACTAATGAATGAGGAAAAAGCTAAGAACTACTCACAGATAGCCTGGGGCGTATTTATTATTCTTATTGCTTTAATTCAATTATTACCTCTTTTTTCTAATGATGTTTTTGTTAATGAAAAGATTGTAAGTTACACTGAAAAAATTATTAGCATTGATATTAGCATTGATAATAATATTTCTGTTGTAAATACTTATTATAAATACCACGATTTTCTTTCAGCATTTGGTACAAGTGGGGAGTGTACTTTCTTTTTATTAGTTTCGTTATTTGTTTTTAAATTGTTTATTTCTGTTTGTGAAGCGTTTCCTTCGTCAAATGTTCTTATATCTTTATTTGTAATATTTTCAAATTCTATTATGCAATTAGTGTTTGTGATACTAGCATCATGGAAAGTTTGGTTAATAGCTGTAATTTATGCTTTTATTAAATCAATTAAGAAAGTAAAACCATATAAAGCAAGAGATATTTTAGGAATTGCTGGAAACGGTAGAATGTTCTTTTCAGGTGTAAGAGCTGGTATAAAAAAATGCGATAAAAATGGAAATCCTACTCTTCATATAACTGGACTAACATGTTTATCTCAAGTAAATGAGAAAATTTATAAAAAATCTGCGTTTTGTACTTTATTAGAGAAATATGGTGCTGAAAATGAAACAAATAAGTATTTAGCATCTATAATTTTACACTATTACAATTATCCAACATTTATTAACGATGGAATCGGATCGGGAAACTTATTTGGAGATACATACGAGTTTGTTATAAATGCTTTTGAAATTCAGCAAGAAATTATTAGTGAAAATGATATCGATACCAAAAATGATAAACGAAAAGAAAATATGGTACTGTGTTTAACTAAAAATATGAAAAAGGAACTTAAAAATATAGTACCTAAAAATATTGCTACTGCTATTATGGCTCTAGAAACTGGTAGAATATTAGCTTATGAACATATTTCAAATGATAGATGGACAATGCAATCTAATTATCCACATCTTTGCGCTCGTGCAATCTTACATTCATCTCCTTATTATGGAGATGAATATGATTTTGATGAAAGAGAGATGATACGTAAGGCTTTAGTTTTTGCGGAAAGAAAGAGTGATTTCTTAGAAATTAGAATGCCACTAAAGATGAATACACAGTCTTATACATTAAGGCAATGGCTTGAATTAATATTACATTTTAACAATGCAGACTCTATAATTGATGAATTGCAATTTTTTGCAAAATCAACGGAAATTCATAAAGCTTGGACAAGATTATTTGTGCAATATATTGAAAATTCTGATGACTTGCAAGGAAACTTTTTTGTCACAGAAGGTGGGCAATTATTTGCAAAATTGGAAGTCATATATTCTCTTTTAAGTGATTCTATAAAAAATGATTTGTTTGAACTTTCAGATCTTATTAAGAGAGTTTATAACAAAAGAGAGGCTGATAATTTAGTTTCACAAATAGAGCAGAAAAAGCTATCAGATGATAATAATTCATTTTTAAAAGAGTTTTCTCAAAATACAAAAGATGAAATTTCAAAATATTTACCGAAGCTAGATGATGTTATAATTTGGCAAAATTTACGTTCATGTTTAAATGCATTTAGTTGGTTAGGTAAAAGAGTATCCGATAGATATGTTCCTTATAGCGCGGTAATCGATTGTAAATTTCTAACTGAAGAAAATGAAATAAAAGATGTAAGTGGTTTAGTATTATTTAGGACTTCTAAACTTGTTGATTATCTAGGTGAAAGATGGAGCGAATCTATAGAAAAAGTCAAGAAGGTTAAAATCACAAAGGCTACTGCAATGAAATTAGAAGAAGGAGATAAATAAAAGTATAGGTTGGAGTTTTAATTAATGGCAAGACAGTATGAAAAAATAACATATGAAGAACGACGAGAGCAAGAAAGAGAGCTCTTAACAAGAAGAGCTACGATTGCCACTATTGTAATGGTTATTTTTGTCATATTACCTATATGGACAGATGCTTCAGCAATTGTATTATTTATTTTCGGCGCTGCGATTCCAACATATTTTTATTGTTTAATAGTTTCATCGCTTGCCAAAGACTACATGATTGAACAGGACAGAAGAAATGAAATGGAATTAAGAGGTGGTAGGGCAGTTCTAGGGATGCCGCCACAGAGAGATTGTTTTAAAATTGCACTTAATGATGCAAGGGCTAAAGGCAAGAAAATTATTGACAAATATTTAGTAGGTTTTAGTTTAGACTCGGGTGAACCTTTGTGGCTTAGTGATAATGATATGTGTGGCAGTGGAGGTGTGTTT
>CAKMMH010000039.1 GCA_927798255.1 uncultured bacterium
TTTTTCCTTATCGCAAAAGGGTATCATAAATCAATTCTTGTATTGTTTTTAGTTGGCTCACTTCTTCATCCACCTGCAACATTTATGATAGCAGTTGCTTATGGCATGTATTTAGTTATAAAGAGCATTTTTGATAAAAATAAATTATTCTATCAAAAAGTTTTACTAACGCTAATTTTGCTTTCACCTGCTTATATCTTAGTAACTTATAATGTTGTTAAAAAACCTGATTACGTAGGTGATATGGTTACTTTAGAACAAGCAGCTAAAATGCCAGCTTTTGATAGGCAAGGAGGACGTTTCCCATTTGTACCACTTCTTCCTTTAAAAACAGAACTTAAAACTTTTGCACTTCAAGCTTTTTATGGAAGATTTCATAAACCACCTAAGTTTTTAAGAGGAAATGTTATTCCTACAATTTTCATCTTAGCAGGATTTATTGCATTAATTGGAATCTTAAAAAGAAAAAAGTTTTTACCACTTGAAATTGGTACATACTTTGTTTCTATTTGGATAGTTTATCTTCTTTCTCGTGCATTTGCATTCAGGCTTTATGTGCCAGATAGACATCTACAATTTCCTATGGCGTTTTTCTTTATTTTGTTTTTTATGGTTAGTATATGGCGAACATTTGATGATGGAAGCGAAGATAAGGAAAAAAAGTCACATCCTTGGATTCAAAAGGCAACGCTAAAGGATTCTTACGGTCCTCTCATTATGTTCATTCTTTTAGGAACATTTGTTTATTTAGCTTCAGGAAATGGACTTTCAGGGAATGCAAATTTTAATTGGAGTCTATATAAAAAAGGTCATGCTTATGAATGGTTAAAAAATAACACTAAAGAAGATTCTCTTATAGCAGGACACCCGACATCTGTTGACCCAGTACCTCTTTTTGCAATAAGAAAAGTCTTTATTAGTACAGAAATGGCTCATCCTTTTTATCCAAAATTTTATAAAGAAGTAGAAAAAAGATTAAAGGTAGTTTTAGATGCAACATACGCAAAAACATTAAAAGATTTAGTTGATATCTTAGAACCATATAATATTGACTATTTCTTATTTGAAAGAAATCTTTTTTATACAAATCGTTTAGGTTATGGAGATCCTAGTAAAGATGGATATAATAATCCAAATAGAAATGATAATGTTGGGGCAGGTTATCCTAAACCTTTTAAAGATTATGTAAAAAAGATTTCTAATAGACCATGGAATGAATTTGCATACCGTGAGCTTCCTTTAGAAGTTGACATGGAAAAATATCCTTTTATGCCATATAAAGATAAGTATATGGTGGTAGTTGATATAAAGGCTTTAAAAAATTATCTTGAAGCTAATAAAGAAGCTAAAAAAAATGATAATGATGTTAAGGATAAAAAAGATATTAAAAAATAATTAATATTTAGGAAATACTATGGTGAATATTGATAGAGAGTTAGGATTTAAAAATTTACTTATAATACTTATCGTATCTTTTATTGTATCTGTTTATGGATTGTCTTTTTCTTACCATGATTTCATAACTAAAAAATCATCACAAGGAGAATTTCAAGATATAAGCGGGGATGGTTGGATTACAGAAAAGTCAAAAATAGAGTTTAGAAATTTATCACCTAAATTTAATAAACTAGAATTGACTTTCAATCCTTGGAGACCTGACGGCACAAGAGCTGGAATCGTGGTGAAAGTTTGCGATAATGAAGTAGGACGTTTTGCGGTAGAAGATAATTTTCCTAAAACTGTATCACTTAATGGAACATGTGAACCAAGAGTAGTTTCTTTTTCTTTGTTAAATCCTGTTAGAGCAGGAGAGAATGATAGTAGAGAGATAGGCGCTCAACTTGAGAGCGTTAGAGTAACATCAAAAATAAAGGCAGTAATTGTTGATTATAAATATGTATTAATTTCTACAATTATGATTTTTGCTTTAACGGTAGTTTGTTATTTTGCATTATTTTATAACTTCTCGTTTTTTACATCTTTAATTGTTCCACTTCTAACATTATTTTTATTCTATAAAACTCAAAATTTTGACTTAAGAAAAATGTACTCACTTATAACATTTTTATTCTGGTTTATAAGTGGAATAGCAATTTTTAATAGATTTTTTAGAAATAAGAATAGTAATTTTATAGGTGATAGTGATAATAAAAATTTATTTTTTGTTATTGCAATTTCTTTAGTTGTAATCGCAGGTGCAGCTATTAGAATATATAATATTGATTTTGGATTACCACTTAATTTTCATCCTGATGAAGTTCCTAAGGTTAATGCAATTGAAAGAATGCACGCAAAGTTTGTTCAAGGACTTCCTAATCCATTTGACCCAGAGTATTTTCTGCACCCATCTCTTCTCTTATATTCTACATATCTAATGGGGACAATTTTAAAGTTTTTAAATTTTGCTGGCGATTTTAGAGAGCTAACATGTCTAGGTGGAAGACTTGTTAGTTTCTTTGCAGGAGTGCTTTCAATTTATTTAGTATATTATATTGGAAAGAAACTTTTTACAAAGATGACAGGCTTAATGGCTGCAATGTTCCTTGCCTTTTCGCCACTTCATATAACTTGTAGTAGATATTTAAAGGAAGATTCACTTCTTGTGTGCTTTTTCCTTTTAACAGTTGTGTTTATTATAAAATCTGTAAAAGAAAATAAAATTAGATATTATTTTGTTGCAGCTATTATGGCGGGAATGTCTTGTGCTACAAAATACACAGGGCTTCTAAGTATAGGTCTTTTATTTTCAGCTCCATTTTTTGCAAATAAAGAATTCTCTTTAATTCCAAATGGAAGATATTTTAGATATTTTTTCCTTGTAATTTTGCTTGTACCTATTACTTTTATAACTTTTACGCCATACTCGGTGCTTAATTTTGATAAATTCTCAGAAGATTTCGAGTCAGAACGAGTACATGCTCAAAAGGGGCACACAGTAGTAATAACTGCAAATAGCGAGTATTGGATGTATCATTTTAGAGAGAGTATAACTCCAAATTTTTCTTATCCTTTAGCTTGTCTTACTATTTTAGGACTTGGATTTTTACTTAGACGAAGAAGAATGGAAGATTTATATTTAGTAGGATTATTTTTCTTTTTCTATATTCCTATTGAATACGTAAAATCAAAACCAGCACCGCAGCCAGAACGGTATATTTTGCCTTGTATTCCTTTTTTAACAGTTGCAGGGGCGGAATTTATTAGAGTAATTAGCAGAACTAAGGGAGCGTTTGTTGCATATCTTCTATTTTTTGCTACATTGTTTTTCCCGTTTAATAGAAGTATAAATTTAGCAAGTGAGCTTAAGCCTGATACACGTGAACTTATGGCAGATTGGATAAATAAAAATATTCCAAAGGGTTCTACAATTTGTATAGATTGGAAACGATATGGGCCTTATTTAAATGAAAATGATTATAATATTAAGTATATTTTAAGGGCTAAAATTATACCAAAACTATATGTTCCTGCGCTTAAAAATTCAGAATATGATTACTTAGTGCTTTCTAGCTTATTTTATGATAGATATTTTTCTCAGCCTGCAGATAAAGCATTAAGACAGCGTTTTCGCGATGTTTTTAGAGATATTCCTATTTTAAAAGAAATTTCTGCGAAATCTGGAACAAATGCGTTTCATAATCCAACGCTTACTATATTTTCTTTAAAAGAAGATGATATAAAAGCACATGAAGAAAAATTAAAACTTAAAAGAGAAGGAAAGATTAGTGAAACTAATAATGATAAACTTTCTAACTTTTTTACAAAAACTTGGAGAGGGTGGTAGATAAATTAATATCACAAATTACTCCCAAAATTTTTATATGTTATATTTTTTATTGTTTGATTAGAAGGTAGTTATGACAAGTCGAGAACTTACACCAAAAGAAATAGTTAAAGAATTAGATAAATATATTGTTGCTCAAACTGAAGCTAAAAAAGCTGTAGCAGTAGCGCTAAGAAACAGATGGCGAAGAATGCAACTTGATGATGAGCTAAAAGAAGAAATTACACCTAAAAATATTCTTATGATTGGTGCAACGGGGGTTGGTAAAACAGAAATTTCGCGTCGTCTTGCAAAATTTGTAAACGCTCCTTTTATAAAAGTTGAAGCATCAAAATTTACAGAGGTTGGATATGTAGGGCGAGATGTCGAATCAATAATTCGTGAGCTCATGGACTCAGCTTATCATCTTGTAAAAAATGAAGAAAAAGAAAAGGTAAAAGAAAAAGCACTTATTATTGTAAATGAAAAAATTTTAGATTGCTTAATGGACGATTATAAAAAATCTTTAAAAGTAGATAGTAATGACGGAAAACTTGCAAAAGAAAATATAGAAAAATTTAATAAAAAAAGAGAAGCTTTGAGAAAAAAATTAGAGGCTGGAAAACTAGAAAATGAGCAAATAGAATTTAGAGTTACAAAGCAAGTTCATACCCAGATGCAAATAATGGGACCTATGGGAATGGGAGAAATTGAGGGACAAATAAAAGATATTTTTTCTAATATGATTCCAAAGCAAAAAGAAAAGAAAATAATGCAAGTAAAAGATGCAAGAAAAATAATGCTTTCTGAAACATCAGAAGATATGCTAAATGAAGAAAAAATTGTAAATGAAGCATTAAGGCGCGCGGAGCAATCAGGAATTGTATTTATTGATGAAATAGATAAGATTGCCTCAGTTGATAAAATAAAGGGAGGAGATGTTGCAAGAGAGGGCGTACAAAGAGATTTGCTTCCACTTGTTGAGGGGTGTTCTGTTGGTACAAAATATGGAAATGTAAAAACTGATCATATTTTATTTATCGCTTCTGGTGCATTTCACACATCAAAGCCATCTGACCTTATGCCAGAATTTCAGGGGCGTTTCCCAATAAGAGTTGAGTTAGAGGATTTAACAGCAGAGCATCTAGAGAAGATTTTAAAAGAGCCAAAACATGCACTCACAAAGCAATATGAGGCACTTTTAGGAGTTGAGGGAGTTAAGCTTCAATTTAAAAATGATGGAATAAAAGAACTTGCAAAATACACAGCACTTGTTAATCAAAAAACAGAAAACATCGGGGCAAGGCGTTTACACACACTACTTGAAAAAATACTAGAAGATGTGTCATTTAATGCAAGTGAGATGAAGAATAAAAAAGTAGTTGTTGACGCTAAGTTTGTTAAGAAAGAGTTAAAAGATATTGTTGATGATGAGGATTTAAGTAAGTATATATTATAATAAGTTAATAACAGTTTTTGCGTACTACTTTGCGATATGGTTATTTTTTTTGATATTTTACAAAGTGACAATATCGTTATTTTAAGTTAAAATCTAGCAATAAGTGTAAAAAATTTATTAAAGTATTTAATTAAATATAGTTAAAATTACTAAGGAAGAGAGAAAAATGTATAAATTTTTAAATGAAAAATTTTGTAACGTTGAAGAAAATATTTTATCTTCAATTTGGCTTGGTGAGAATTTTCCTAATGATCCTAAACAAGAAATTATAGTCCTTATAAAAGCTTTTCAAAATTTTGCTTTTCTTGTACAAAATTATGAAAATAAAGATTCTTTAAATAAAGATTCATTTGATATCGAAGGTATAAAAGACGCTGTTGATACAATATTTAAAAATGCGCTAAAATATAAAGAATATAAATATTGGTGTGATAATTATCAAAAGTTTTTTAATTTAAAAGATGAATTTTTTAACAATAAAGAGCTTCCAAGTGATACAGAAGAATTCGTTAGAAAATTTCAAATTATTCTTACTAATAGCTTAAATTATTTAATTAAGAATATTAAACATACTTATCACTATGATTTCTGGTCTTTATTTAAAAGAAATTTTAAGTACATATTATTATTTTTCTTAATTATTTTTGGTTTTTGGTATCATTCAAAATCAGTTAAATATCAAACTTATAATTTTTTAAATTGGAAAGAATTCGATGCTGATTGGCAACATACATTGATTTCACAAGATTGGGGAAATTTACATGTTGGTTATTCAGTAGATGATAATATTTGTTCTATTGATGGTAAAAAATATCTTAATTGTTATGGAACACATGCAAAATCAAAAATTAAATTAACTTTCAAACCTATTTATAAACAGTTTGAAGGTATTTGCGGAAAAGATGATGAGTGTGGTTATGGTTCGGTAAAATGTAAAGTTTTAGATAAAAATGAACAAGTATTATTCCAATCTGGTATTTTAGATTCTAAACATAAATCTGCAAAGTTTAGTGTAAATATTGAAGGAAGTGATACGCTGTATCTTGTTTATGAAGATGGCGGAAATGGAATTTCATGCGCACACGCAGATTGGTTAGATTTAAAAATTTTAAAATAGATTTTTAATTAAAAACTTTAAATTCTAATCTTGCTTGTACATGGTTAAAATCTTCATGTGTGGAGAAATTTATAAGATCATCGAATGATTTTCTATCTTTAGAATTTTTCCACTTATACAAGATATTTGATATTTGGTAATCAAAATTTTCAACACTTAAATTAAAGGCATTTTTAAAACTTTCATTGAATGAAACGCCATTATTTAATAAAGAAAATAATTTTTTGAAGTTTTTAATATCAGTATTTTTTATTAAATATTTGATTCCAAATAACGATTCTGCATAAGCCACAGGAACTAGATATGTTGGCATAGTAGTATAACTATTTTCTAAGTTACTAAAACTTAATGCGTAATGCACTTCTAAAAATTTTTCTAACTCATTCCATAGCTTTGGATTAGTTGAACCTTCTGCCCATTGAGCAATACCTTCATCAAACCAGCTTGCGCATTTTCCATTTGATAAATTATAAATAAATGCATGCATATATTCATGTCTTAGTGATTTTAAGAATTCTATATCAAATTTTTGATTTTCATCATCAATAGGAAATATTATATGTTTTTTAAAATATATTGCATTTGTCCATCTTGGAACATTTGTAATATTAAAAAAATCTTCTTGATTCATTAATTTAATAGTTAATTTAAAATCTTTTGGACTTCCTAATAAATTTTCATATACATAATGAGTGCCTTTAATTTGTTTTGCTATTACATTTGCAAGTTGTTTATATTTCTTAGAGTAAATAAAATTTATATTTACATCATTATTTATTTGTAATAAAAATTCTTCTTCATTATTTAAGTATAAATCTTGAATATTAAAAGAATTTGCAAAACTTGAAGTTACGAAAAGTAAACTTAGTATAAATAAAATATACGTAAATTTAAAAATTTTTTTCACTTTAGCCACACACTACATAAAAAATTAAGATTTTTCTCAAGTTTATTCTCGGAAATGTTAAAAGTTTTCTTTACCAAAAATTTATACACATTTCTTAAAATCTGTAATTTTTACTTCAATTTATTAAGAAATTTTATAGAGCTACTAAAATAATAAAATTGTTTTAAAAATTTCTGTAATGAAATTAATAGGTTATAATTTTTCGATATTTTTTTCATAAATTTTTAGCTCCAGATACTAAGTTATCCTTTTAGTTAGCCGACAGTTCACTTGCGGGAATTGAGTGTGCAGTATATTTGCTTAACAAAAGAGGTTTTGATTGTTTTTTTAAGACATTTCTAAAAAACTTCTTAAAAAAAATAAGAGGGGTGTATGAAAAAAAGGTTTTCCTTTTTAATTGTGTGTCTGGTATTCTGTATTTTCTGTATAAGTGCTTCAGCTTTTGCAAATGGGGTTAACGTTTATCCCGGATATGTAGTTAAATTTTCAAGTGATACGGTAAAAACCCAAAATACTAAAAGTCTTTTTAAAGCTAATAATTATAAAATCAATAAAAGTTTTAAAAATTACTCACTCGTTATGCCTGAAACGACAATAAGTAATGGGAGAAATTTAAGGTTATCTTTAAATAATGATGTAAATACAATTACAACATATGATGTTAATGATGATACATGTTTGAAATTAAAAGAGCTAGGTGCTGTAGAATGTAGCCCTAATTTTATGTTTAAAATTTCTTCATTTACTCCAAACGACCAATATTATTCAGCTCAATGGGCACTTAAAGAACAAGGTGTAAACATTGGCGATGCTTGGGCAAAAACAAAGGGTAATAAAAGTGTAGTTGTTGCCGTTGTTGATACAGGAGTTGATTACAACCACCCTGATTTAATAGATAATATGTGGGTTAATACAAGAGAAATTCCAGGTAATGGAATAGATGATGACGATAATGGAATAGTAGACGATATTTATGGCGCAAATTTTATAGATGATTCAGGTAATCCATATGATGATAATGGACACGGAACTCACGTTGCTGGAATAATAGGTGCTAAAGGAAATAATTCGATTGGGATTACAGGTGTAAATTTAGATACGAGTATTATTGCTTTAAAATTTCTTGATGGAAGTGGTAGAGGTTCATTATATAATGCTATTAAAGCTTATGAATATTTACTTGAATTAAAAAATCGTGGAATAAATATTAAAGTAGTAAATAATAGTTGGGGAGGAGGTTCTTATACCCAATCTCTATATGATGTTATGAATAAATTAGCAAAGTTAGGTGTCGTGTTAACGTGCGCTGCTGGTAATGAGTCCTCGAATAATGATTCTTATGATTCATTTCCTGCAAATTTTGATATTGATAATTTAATTTCAGTTGCATCTACAGATGAAGACGAGAATATATCACAATTTTCTAATATAGGTTCAAATACTGTTGATATTGCAGCTCCTGGTAGGCATATATTAAGCACATATCCTAACAATCAATATGCAAGTATGAGTGGAACTTCAATGGCTACTCCTTATGTGACAGGTGCTATGGCATTGCTTTTAGGTTATGATAAATCGCTTAATGCAAGTGATGCAATTAATAGACTCTATTCAACAGGTAGAGATGCAGAAACCCTTGTAGGAACAATTAGAACAGAAAGAATTGTTGATGTAAAAAGACTTATAGAGAACTCTACGACTCCACTGCCTGAAATGCCAACTTGTTCATATAATGAGAATAATATTAATTTTGATGATTCAAATCCTGCTAAAAATACTAATATTTTATTACAGGCTGATGAATATTCGATGTTAGTTGCTGATTTACCATTTGAATTCCCATTTTATGGTGAAAATTACTCGACTATAAATGTTTCTCCTAATGGTGTAGTTTACTTTGGTTATAAACCTACATCGTGGGATTATCAGAATAAACTTCAAGCTCCTTCAAATTCTATAGCTGCTTTCCATACAGATTTAATTGCTACAAGTAATCCTTATGGTGTAAGACTATATACTTCAAGAGAAAAGGCAGTTATTTATTGGGAAGCTAAAGCTTATGGATTAAGAGATTTAGAAGGAAATTATGGTGATGTATATGTAAAACTTGTTCTATATCCAGATGGTTTAATAGAAGATTATGTATCTTTCTATGATATGGACACAATTGATTATGTCTCTCGAAGATATACAATCGGTGTTAGCGAAAGAGGTGGTGGAAAAACGACTTATGCGTATAATGATTTATCAAAACTTAATAATAATTTAGCTATAAGATTTACTCCTATATGTAATGCAACTCAATCATTAGAATTAAATAACGTAGATTTGTATAGAGTAAATAATGCTAATAAAAAATTTAATAAATTAAAAAGATCCAAAAGATATCAAATGATATTTGATGGTTCTGGAAATGGTACTATTCAGGCAAAAGTAGGCTTTGAATTTGGATATTGTCCAGAGCTTTTGAATATCGAATTAAAAAATGGTAAAGCAGTTAAAAATGGTAATCTTGCGATTCCTGTTAATTATGCTAAAAAACTAAAAATTGATGTCCCAAAATATAATTTAAGAAAAGCTAGGTCTATTATGCAGAGACGAAATAATAATAATAAGGTATATAATTCAAAAAAGAGTAAGAGACATCTTAAATTAAGATGTAAAAGGTTACTTAGCCTACTAAAATAAACTCTCTGTATATTTATTTCGAAAATAGAGAATTAAGTTTATTGTAAACATCTTCTTTTGATTGGGTTTTCAACAAATTTGATAAGTTTTCGTTTGCTTTGAAATAATCACAGTAGTTTGCCTTTTCTTTATCTAACACTCTATCTGCTTGAGGTTCTTTACATTCATTATAAGAAGTCTCACTGTAAAAAGCACAGTTTTTGCAAATATGTAGTGAACTTTTACACTTTGAACACTCATCTCTAAATCCAATATTGTTACTAAAATCTTCTATGTTACCACAAATTGAACATTTGATTTGCATTGTTTATTCCTTATAATAAATAATAAATTGTTACTATTAGTAATGCGTTAAAATACTAACGTATCTCACAGATGCTACAATAAAAATAAATACCTTTCAAGATAAAAAACTTATTATAGGAAATCTTGTTTATTCAATCTTGTTTTCTTCAAAGAACTTATCTATAAATTAGTTGTTTGCATAATTGTTTTTTTATCATAATCTTTTTCATAAGACTTCTTGTCTGAAGGGAGTTGAGAGATATTTTCATTTTCTAGGATTAAACCTCTTAAATTATCACTAGCTTCTTTCGTAAAATGAAATTCTTTTAAATTATTAACATTTCTTGAATATATTATATAATCACTGTTATCAATAAGAGGAATAATTCCGCAAAAGGAATATCCTAAAGATTCAATAAACTCACAAAACTCAGGGCATTTAGGATCTAATAGATTTACATAGTATAAAGCATCTTGGAATCTATTTGTATCATAAGAAAGAGCATCTTCATTAAATGATGAAAGAAGAGAAGGGGTAATATATGCTCTACATAATCCTGCATGCTTATAGGATTTTATTTCTACAGGTTTTATATCAGAATAGATTTTAGAAATTTTTTTATTCTTGTTATTACCAAGTTTTCTTGGAATTTGTAATCCTAAATAAAAATCTTTTATAATATCTTCATAGGCTTTGGGAGCATAAAAAATCTCCTCCTTAAGAAGTTTCGAATCAAATGTGTGCTGGCTATAAAGCACTGGAAATTCTGTTTGCGTCCGGATTTCATTTCTGTTACATTCACTAAGCTTATTATCTTTATGCCCCGGATAAATAGCAGAATCAAAAAAATTTCCAATCATTGAGATTGTATTTTCCATCCTTTCAGGATAACTTGTTATAAACTTATAGGCCATTTTCCATGATTTTTTCTTTGCAAGATTTTCGACTAATTCCCACATCATATTTAAAATTTCTTGTTCTTCGTTACATGGAATAACAACTGGCATGATTATTTGGATGTTTTGTGGGTCATCTTTGTGTGGACAACAGGTGATATGCCCAATTATTTTAGAATTTCTTTCGGCTACAATACTTATAAACCTATTACCTATACGTTCTTTCCAAAAATCTTCAAGATAAACTTCATGATTTGGAAAAGTAGAGCCATAAGTAATATTAAATAAGTCAATAATACCACGTATATCAAAAACGTTGTCTGGATTAGTAGCTCTTAAATTTATATCTAACTTTGAAATTGAACAGTCCATACTAAAATACACTAAATTTGTTCTACTATTTTATGTTTAAATAAATCAAATACTTAATTGGTTGATTTTACTAAAATAGTAATAACGTTATTACTCAAAAAATAAACTTAAAGAATAGCAATTAACTTTTCATATCATAAACGTTAATTTGCACTGCTTTCGAACTTGTTATGAGTATATATTAAAGGATGT
>CAKMMH010000040.1 GCA_927798255.1 uncultured bacterium
ATATTAAAAAAAGCATGAATTTAAAAGAAGGGGAGTTGCCAGTATTTGATTTAGTTTTACTTGGTATTGGTAAAGATGGATTTACTGCTTCTATTTATCCTGGTGCAGATCTTCCAGAGAAAAATAAGGATATATGCTATATAGTCCCTGAGTCTGAAAGGTCACCATATAAGAGGATTACTCTTTCATCGCATGTACTTTTTGGGGCTAAAAAGATATTTTTTATCGTTTGTGATGAAGTTAAGGCGGAGATTGTTCAAAAAGTTTTAGAAGAAAATCATACGCCAAAAGAGATTCCGGTAATGCTTTATAAGAATGTTGAGGATAGAGTAACATTTTTTATAGGTGGTGCTGCAGTTAAAAATTTAAAAAAGATTTAAAAAGATTTTATTTAAGTAAGTATTTTTTATAAAATAATAGGAGTATTAATAAATATGGGAAAAGGAGATAGTAAAACAAAAAGAGGAAAAATATTTAAAGGAAGTTATGGTAATTGTAGACCAAAAACTAAAGGTGCTTCTCAAGCAAATAAGAAGAAATAATTTAGTTTTTTATTAAATTAAAAAGAATAACAGGAAAGGAAAAAGACTAGGTGGCTATGTATAAAAAATTATAGTTTTTTTCCTTTTTTGTTATAAATTTGATTTATATGTTAATATCTAACGATTTGTATTCGTTTTCTTTTTTTGATTTCTTTTTATTGTTTTTATTTGGAAGTTCACCTTCATTTTCTCGCTCTTCAAAAGCCTTTTCGGCTCGTGGAGCTGAGTATTGTATATCGCCTTTTTTTGTGTCTAATGCAGTTGCGCTTTGACTTGCAAGACTTGTTGATACTTCTCTTGTATAATCGTTTGAAGTTGTTGATAAATCGTGTCTACTGCTTCTAACATGGTCTTGAGCCGAGTTGTAGTTAGACACTAATGGTGATATTCCGGTAGATATGTTGTTGCTTATAGGAGCGACCATGTTGTAAAATATTTTTTAATAATAAAGTTTATACAAAATTTACTTAAGTAGTCTTAGTGGCTTAAGTTATCGTCGTTTTTTATAAGAGCTTTAGATTATGAAGCTTTTTTAAAAAATGATGTTTTTTCATTAAGATTTAATATATTTAAGGAGAAACATCTAAAATGAAATTTAATTTATTTAAAAGTGCCAAGAAAGGCACAGCAATTGATGAATACACAAGTTTAGAAGAGAAGCTTGGATATAAGTTTAAAGATAAAGCTAAACTAGAAAAAGCTTTAACTCATCGTTCTTTACATCATAAGGGGCACAATGACGATTATGAAAGAAGTGAGTTTTTAGGAGATGCTGTTCTTGATTTAGTAATAGCAGATTTGTTACTTAAAAAGTATAAAAAGGCTACAGAAGGCGAGTTGTCAAAATTAAGAGCTGCACTTGTTAATTATAAAACTCTTGCAAAAATTGCAACAGAAATCCACGCAGGGGATTTTGTAAAACTTAGTCGTGCTGAGAAAGCCAATAATGGTCAAGAAAAACCTTCAATTTTGTCAGATGTTATGGAAGCAATTCTAGGGGCAATTTACTATGAATCTGGATTTGATGTAGTTTTTAAGGTTATTGCAAAATTATTTAAAAATGAGCTTGAAAATGTTACCCCATCAGATCCTAAAACAGAGCTTCAAGAGCTTCTTCATACGGTTACTAGTGATATTGCGGAATATAAACTTGTTTCTGTTCAAGGGCCTGAGCATTCACCATCGTTTGTAAGTGAAGTTTGCGTAGGTGAGGAAGTTTGGGGCCGAGGGCAAGGTTCAACAAAGAAAGAATCTCAACAAATAGCAGCAAGAGAAGCAATAGCATATTTAAAAGAAAAATATCAAATCAATAATGAAAATTAATTATATAGATTTTTTGTTATAGGAAAAAATTAATATGAAAAAGTTTATACCTAAAGTTGCAATTATAGGAAGAACAAACGTCGGTAAGTCTACATTATTTAATCAAATAGTTGGAAGAAAATTAGCAATTGTAGAGGATGCGCCAGGAGTTACAAGGGATAGGGCATATGCGATGGTTAACTCACAAGGATTTACTTTTAATTTAATAGATACAGGCGGTCTTTTAGGTGACACTAAGGATGAGTTTCAAGATGAAATCACTAAGCAAGCTCAAATTGCTATAAGTCAAGCAGATATTATTTTAGTTTTGTTTGATGGAAAAGTAGGAGTGCATCCATTAGATAGAGAAATTGTTAAATCACTTTATGGTATTAAAAAACCTATTATTTATTTAGTTAATAAATGTGAAAAGCAAGATGATCAGTATGGAGCAAATGACTTTTATAAATTAGGAATAGAAAAGTTTTTTTGTATTAGTGCAGCGCATAATGTTGGTGTTAGAGAAGTCGTAGCTGAAATTAAGACATATTTTGATAAGAAGATTTTAGAAAATGAAAATATCGTAGATGATTCTATAAGAGTTGCAATAGTTGGGAAACCAAATGCTGGAAAATCTACACTTATTAATTTACTTTGTGGAGAAAATAGAGTTATAACATCAGACATTTCTGGAACTACTCGTGATAGCATTGAAGTAAATGTAAAAGTTAATGGTCAAGATTATATTTTAGTTGATACTGCTGGGCTTCGCAAAAAAGCAAAAGTTAAAGATGATACTATTGAAGAGTATGGAACAATTCGTTCTATTGAGGCTTTATCAAATGCTGATGTTGCAATTTTACTTCTTGATGCAAGCTTAGATAAAGTCGCTACTGAGCAAGATCAAAAAATTGCAGGTCTTATTCATGATAGGGGAATTCCTTTTATAATTGCTGCAAACAAGTGGGATTTAGTTGAAAAAGATCATAAAACAGTAAAAGAGTTTGAACGTAATATTTACGATATTTTTAAGTTTGCAAGATATGCTCCAATTATTTACATTTCTGCAAAAGATGGCAAGCGTTGTTCAAAACTGTTACCAAAAGCAAAAGAAGTATATGAAAATGCAAGACATAGGATCACTACCGCTGCACTTAATAAAGTTATAAATACTGCATTTGAAAAACGTCCTCCAACTCCTTATCGTGGGCAAGTAATAAAAGTGTATTTTTCAACTCAAATACAAGTTGCCCCTCCAACATTTGTAGTTTTTGTAAATCATCCTAAAAGTCTTCATTTTTCTTATCTAAGATATCTTAAGAATGAGATTCGAAATGAGTTTGCGTTTGAAGGGTCTAATATAAAAGTTATCGTTCGTAAACGAAACGAAAATGAGGAAGATGCATCGTAAAATACTGCGTTATTTTTAAAAAAGCTCACTCACCGTACTTATAGTACGCTTTCGCTCGCTTTTTTGAAAATGCCTTGTCTTTTACGCGCCTCTTCCTCATTTTAAGTTCATTGTTCTATGCACATAAGAATCTAGCTGAGAACTCAACACCAATGCCTGTTCCATCTTTAGGTGCAGTCATTATGTTGCGTTCCTCATCATCTACTTGATTCGGTTTATTAATTCTAACAATAGGATCAAGCTTTGTCTGTAATGATTCTAAATCTTCATCTGATGTTAAATCAGAAGAATTGTCTTCATCCTGATTTGAATCATTAGATCTTTTTGGTGATTCATCAGGTCTTTGTTGTTCTTTTTCTTTTTCGATTTCTTCTAAGTTATCCTCTATCTCGTCTGTTCCAATAGATTCAATATTGAATTTCTTTAATAATTCAAGCGTTTCTTTGTTATTTTCAACAAATGCCATTGATATTCTTCCTAGCAACTCATTTGCTGACATACTTTCAACTTTTGCCTTACCATGCTCATTTAATAACGATTCACTTTGAGAATTATCAAGTTTAAAATATGTAACGCCATTTTTCTCATAAAATCCTGAGATTCTAACCATGTGAAATGCATGTTGTCCAGCTTCATCCCATCTAACTTTAACTGTTATTCCATTATTTATTCTGATAAGTTCTTTTAATAATGTAGGATCGCTATTTAATTTTTTAAATTCTTCACCGTTAATAACTATCCCATCTATTCCATAAATTGCTTTAAAGATTCTAGCCATTCCTTCATCTGTAATACCTTGAATAGCTTTTCCTTTAAGGTTGCCTTTAGAATAAATTGTTTCACCTTTTTCGTTAAATCCACCTTCATGAGTGTGAGAAACTAATGCAGCAGCCATCACGCCACCGACCATATCAGTATTCAATGAATCATGTAAATAAGTGCCATTTCCTGTGTCTTTGAATGCGCCACATCTTGCGCTATGTAACTCCTTCCTTGTAATTTCAAGTATTTTAGAAGTATATCCGTCTTGTATACCATCAGTTATAAATGATGATGGAACACAAGTTGAATATATACCTTGGTTTAATTTATTAGGATTAGCTACAGTCTTTAAAATATCTGAGAAAATCTGTGTATGTAAACTTCTTAAGCTACTATGAATACTTTCTTTGTCCTGTAGTTTAGCAAGCTCTCTCATAATACTTAAACTCTCTTGAGTTTGCCCGTTCCAACGTTTTTGAATCGTAGCAAATAATTCTTTATCTTTTTTACCAGACAATCCATTTTTTATTTGTTCAGTTAACCCGTTGTATTCAGCTAATTGTCTTTGATTTAAACTAGCTCCTTTTTCGGAAAATGATTCTTCACTTAACTTTCTTTCTTTTTCCTTTCTGAGTTTACCTAATTCCTTAATGACATCTTCTAATGTTTCTAAAGCTGATTTATTATTAAGGACACCGTTTGTGTCGTTGTTTGAAGATTTTGTTTGCTCTAGGATGCTATTTACAGCATTACTTGACTCAATTGGACCTAATGAATTTAATTCAGTTTGTAATCTTTTCATCACACTTTCATTAGTTCTGCAACTATCAACTAACTTTGAAAAGTCTCCTGATACTTTTTTATTAAGCTTTGATGAAAATTCTTCAGCATTTTTGTCATTAATACCTACAGCTTTCAATTTTTGGCTAAGTGTAACTACATCAATTTTGGTTTTCTCTGTTTCAGGATTATTACTGCGAGTTTCTTTATTAAGTTCATCTTGACGTCCATTGTTAGTAGATTTTCTTTGTAGTTCTGTTGCTTTATTTGTTGCTTCTTGTGCTGCTTTCTGTGCTGCTGATGCAATTACTGGTGCTACCATAATGTATCTCCTAATTTATATAAAAATAGCTTTTTCTTTGTTATGACAAAATTAAAAAATATGAAACAATAAAAAACAAAAATAAACTACCGTTTATTA
The DNA here is from genome assembly GCA_927798255.1 of uncultured bacterium. Classification (GTDB taxonomy): domain Bacteria; phylum Bdellovibrionota_C; class UBA2361; order UBA2361; family CAKMMH01; genus CAKMMH01. Next base: position 5,219 of record CAKMMH010000040.1, read on the forward strand.
TATATATTTTTTCTCAATAATCAAAATATATTTATATAAACAAAGAGCTAAAAACACTTAAAAAATTAAGCATTTTTAGCTCATTTAGTATAACTAATTAAACCCATCTATGAAGCGTTATTTAGTTATATATAGGTTTTTATCTCCCAATATAGACGTCAACTCGTCTGTTTAACTGTTTGCCTTCCTTGGTAAGATTTGAAGCAATAGGGCGAGTAGCAGCGTAACTATTTACAATTACTTGATCTTGTGAAATTCCATAAGAAATTAAAGCTGCTGCAACACTTTCTGCTCTTGCTTCAGAAAGCTCTTCATTGTAGCTAACACTTCCCGTGTCATCTGTATGGCCATCAACATAAACCTTTGAAGCAAAAGGACTTTTCTTAATAGCACTTGCTATTTGCTCTAAGTTTTTGCTTGCTCCAAGTCTTAAATTCGTCTGGTCTGTATCAAAAAATACTTGGTAAATATTTGAAGTGGCAGCTTTTGATAAAGCAAGGTCAAGTTTTGCTTGAAGATTAAATAATTCTTGTGCATTAGCATTGTTTTTAATCTTTAAATTTTCAAGTTCTCTTTCTTGCTTCATTTCAGCAGATTCAATAATATCTGCATTAGCACCAATAAGCGCTCCTTCTACAAGTCCAAAAGCAGCTCCTACTGCCACGCCTTCTCCTTGGCGGTTAGGAGATAATTGATTACCGATAACTGCTCCAGCACCTGCTCCCCAAGCAGCTCCGACAGCGGCGCTTCCAAGAGTTTTATCTGGCCCAGGTTGTGGTGCGCAAGCTGAAAGTCCGATTAAAGCTAACAAACTAGTTGATATAAAAATAGTCTTTTTCATATATAAACCTATATAAATATTAGGAGTTTTTATTTATTCTCCATTTATAAAAAACTTAATTTATACTAGTATGATGCTTATTTTTTATTTGGATATTCAGATTTTTTAAAGAAATTTATTAAAAATATTAAAAATGTAGAAATGTTTAATAAAATTAATAAGATATCTTTAAATTTTGAATAAATAGTTTGGTTTTCAATTAAAGGGATATCGTAAGATTTTATGAAATCTTGGTAAATAGGAAATGAGTCTACTAAATTTCCCTTATTATCAATAATTGAAGTTAGTCCTGTGTGGGTACTACGAATTAAAAATCTATTTGTTTCAATTGCTCTAAAGCTTGAAATCATATTATGTTGATTTAGTGCTACACCTTTTCCAAACCAACCATCGTTAGATACTCCAACAAGCAAATTTGCTCCTTTTTTTACTGCTTCTAAAGTAAGTCTTGGGACAAGCTCTTCATAGCAAATAAAAGGGGACACTTTTACTAAATAATTATTTTTATCGCTATAAGTAAAAATCCTTGTTCTAGTACCTCTATCAAAAAACCCCTCAAGCTTTGTAAGCTTTTTTAAAAAAGGAAAATAATCAACTAATGGTATATACTCTCCAAAAGGAATTAAAACTTGTTTATGATAAGGGAATGGCACCTGTGCATCTTTGCCGACAAAAAATATACTATTAAAAACTTGCTGATTATCATTGTAAGAAAGTGCTCCAGTAATTAATGGATAATTATTACCAAAATATGGTAACTTAAAATTAGTTTTTACATTTCCTACATTTTCAGGAATTAAATTTGTTATTACACTTTCTGGCCAAATTATTAATGAGCTATCAATATTTTTAATATAATCTTTTGTTAAATTATAATATTTATAAACATCAGCTTTTATAATTTGCATTCCTTCTACAAGTTCAGTCGTAGGTACGGCTTGCACAACTGTAACTTTTGTCTTTTTATAATCGTATTTTTTTTGATTTATACAGTTTCCGTTAATAAGTAATATCGTAAATACAATTATTGGAATAAATGATGGCCTTTTATAAAGCCTTTTGTTTGAACTGAAAAAAGTAAAGTCTACAAAAAATTCGCAAATCCAAAATATAAAGAAGCTTAAAAATTGAGTACCAAAAATTGAGGCATTTAATGATAAACTTTTAAAGAAAAGAGTCGTGTGGGCAAAACTCCAAGGAAAAAATTTTGGGAAAAAAGATTCTATAACAACAAAAGAAAGAGTGGCTTGTAAACTTATACACGATAATACACTACTTTTCTTAAGGACTTTGTAAATAAGCGGTGGAAATAAAAATTGAATTGAAGATAAAATAGCAAAAAGTAAAAATCCAATTAAAGAAAGGGGAGTGCTAAATTGTCCAAAATCATGAATAGTAAAATAAAGCCAATAAAATCCAATTGAATTTAAAATTAATCCACTTAAGAAAAAATAAAAAACTTTAGCATCGTTTTTTAATAGTAATACAAAATAAATTGCACTAAGAAATCCTAAGATTGCGCAATATATCGTGTTTGGAAATAGCCAAGCAATCCCAATAAACGTACCACTTAAAATAGAATAAATTAAATTTTTATTGTTTATAATATTCACAATTATTTTTTATTTATATAAAAAAGCATCTTTTATTTAATACTTATAAAAGATGCCTTTTTAATTTAATTTGTCAAAGTAGACAAAAATCAACAATTATTATTTTTTGAAAGGATTAACACAAACTGCATTATCACCTAAGTAGTTTTCAATCCAAAGAAGTCTATTGTACTTAGCAATTCTTTCACTTCTAGAGATTGAACCAGTCTTAATTTGTCCAGCATTTACTGCAACTGCAAGGTCTGCAATTGTAGTATCTTCTGTTTCACCTGAACGATGAGAAATAACTGTTGTGTACTTATTGTTGTGTGCAAGCTCAATAGCATTTAGAGTTTCTGTTAATGTACCAATTTGGTTCAACTTAATAAGTATTGAATTTGCAGTTCCTTTCTCTATACCTTCTGCTAATCTCTTAGCATTTGTTACGAAAAGGTCATCGCCTACTAGTTGAATTTGACTTCCTAGAGTATCAGTTAATTTTTTCCAACCTGTCCAGTCATTTTCATCAAGTCCATCTTCGATACTAACTAGTGGATATTTTTTAAGCCAAGAAGCGTAAAGATTGATCATATCATCACAACTTAATTCTTCTTTTGTGCTTTTCTTTAATACATATTTGCCTTTTTCCTTGTCATACATTTCAGATGCTGCAACATCAAGAGCAAGTGAAACTTGAGTTCCTGGTTCGTATCCAGCATCAACGATTGCTTCAACTAAAGCGTTAATAGCATCTTCTGAAGTTCCGATATTTGGAGCAAATCCACCTTCATCACCAACACCAGTTGATAAACCTTTTTTAACAAGATTTTTCTTTAATGTATGGAAAATTTCAGCAACACATCTTAAATTTTCACAGTATCTATCAGAAACATGTGGCATTAACATAAATTCTTGAAAATCTAATGAATTTGTTGCGTGAGCGCCACCATTCATAACGTTTACCATAGGAATTGGTAATGTGTGAGCATTTACGCCACCAATATATCTAAATAGAGGAACTTGATTGTAGTTAGCTCCAGCATTTGCAGCTGCTAAACTTACAGCTAAAATAGCATTTGCACCAAGTTTTGTTTTATTAGGAGTACCGTCAAGCTCTATTAATTTCTTGTCTAAACCATTTTGATCTTCAACACTCATTCCAACAATTTCTGGAGCAATTATTTCATTAACATTTTTAACAGCAGTTAATGTACCTTTTCCTAAGTATCTTTTCTTGTCACCATCTCTTAATTCACAAGCTTCATGCTCTCCTGTAGATGCACCAGAAGGAACTTTTGCAGTTCCTGTTGTTCCATCTGCTAGTGTTATAGTAGCAGAAACTGTAGGAAATCCTCTTGAATCTAAACACTCAAAAGCAGAAACTTCTGTAATTGAATCTTGATATAATGTACACATAATCTTACACTCCTAAATATTAAATTTAAGTAAAACTAAAATTTTAAAAGTCTATAAATAAAAAGAATTTACTAAAAGAACTTATTAAAAAATTTAATCAAAAAATATTATCAAATTTTAATATTGCTAGTTAAAAAATACAAGGTATCTAAAGGATTTTAAAGGAATAATTTAATAAAATTGTTATTAAAATTGAAAATAGTATCTTTTTAAAATAAAGAAAGTGTGATAAAAAATTTTTATCAATGTGTTAATCAAAAATTTAAAAATTATGAAACGATTTGCTCCCTACATACTATTTTTGGCTGGATTTATGTTCTTAGGGATGATCTGTTTTGATAAAGATGGCATAAGAGAAGTTAGAGAGCTTAGAAAAACACTAAGTAATCAAGAAAAAATTAATTATTCGTTAATAAAAGAAATCAGAGACTACAAAAAAGAAATACGTGGCATACAAAATAGCAATAGGGATCTAGAGAAAGTGCTTAGAGATGAGTATGCTATGGGAAGAAATAACGAGGTCGTTGTTATATTTAAAGAACAAAAAAAGATTAAGACAAAAACTAAATAGATAGAATTTTATTATATCAATCTTAAATAAATCTAAAAGAAGCACTGATTAATTTTTAAATTAGTTACAATAATATTAGTTACAACAATACTTTTAGCCGAAATCTTTTTGGTTAGTTTTTCTACTTAGAAGTTTAAGTAAATAAATAAGATTAAATAAGAATTTTAAACAATTTTAGAAAAAAATGGCGTTTAGAAAAAAAATGGCATTTAGAAAAAAATGGCGGAGCCAGCGGGACTCGAACCCGCGACCTCCTGCGTGACAGGCAGGCGTACTAACCAACTGAACTATGACTCCACAACACATAAAACGCTTATCATTATAAAGATTATTTTTATAAAATCAATACTTTGCTAAAAAAAAATTTAAATTTGATATTTTTGATAAGATTAAGTAATAAGTAATAAATATTATTAGAAGAATTTTAAAAGACGGGTAAGATAGTTAAGTATGAATTATATATAATGCCTTATAAAAAAACGTACACCTGCCCACCTAGCATTTAATTATTATTCCTTCGAAAGTAGAATTGTAATGAATGTAACGGTAACAATGCCCCGCACGATAATATATATTGTTTCAAGCGTTGTTATTTATATATTTATTTGATCTTAGGGACAGAAAATATAGTTTATTAAAAAATGCTCACGGTTATTTTGGTTATTAGAAAAAAATGATGTTTAAACAATCTTAACTTGTTAAAACAAGTATTCTAGTGTTATCTTGTTTTAACAAGTTGAAATTAATGAAAATTTCAAAATGTGCCTAAGATGCCCAAGTGTTAAGCTAGATTTTAAAAATAAAGTAAATTATATTTTTGCTAGCGACACAAAAATAACTTTAGCTCTTAAGAAGAGATTAAGAAAATAAAAATTTTTTAATTTTTATATGACTATTTCTTCTTTTTAGTCTAGCTCTTCTTTCGGGCATTTTTTTTAAAAGGCACATAAGAATGTTTAACATAACCCAAAATCCCGTAAATAACAATAATTCTGATTTTTTCAATGCAAAATTACCACTACCTCCAAATGAAGATACATGCGAAAATAGATCGCAGGATAAATCTTTAGGTGATCGTATGAATAAATTTTTAAAAGAAAATGGTTTTGGTAATTTTGCTGACAATTTTCAAAATATTAAAAATCGTATTTTGCAAATGTCAAGGAACTCTTCAAATTACATCGGTAACATTAGTAACTCTATTAAAGAAATTTACAAATGCCATAAAAGTGGGCTCCATGTAAGCTCTGAAGATATAATCACACGTGTAGCCGATAGCGACTTAATCTCTGTTGATATCGGAGGAACTCATGTAAAGGTGGCTCTTGTTAAAAAAGGAAAAACCGTGAAAGATGCAGAATTCCTTTTTGATTTAGATAATAAAGATTTTAAACGTGACATTAAAGATGATGAGAAAATAGTTGAAGTCTTTATGGATGAACTTGCAAAAAAGATTTTAGGATATACTAAAGATAAAGACGTTTCTCTTTCAAAATTTGCAATTATATGGTCAAACCCTGTAGTTAGCAAAGAATTTATAGATGGTGATTATAAATCGATTACTGGAATTGTGAGTGGAATTTCAGAAGGCCTTTATGAAAAAAGCGAATGGTATTGTAAAACTAAATTAAAGGAAGGCGAAAAGGGAGTACCACTAAAAGATGGTGATGATTTAGGTGAAATGTTTAGAGAAACGTTTAGAAAAAGAGGTATTCTTGTTAAAAGATTAATAATTGGTAATGATACAGTATTTACGCAAAAAGCTCTTCCTGGTGCAGTTGCAGGTGCGGTACTTTCAACAGGTGGAAACGCAGGGTGTGCATATGCTGATGGAGAAATT
>CAKMMH010000041.1 GCA_927798255.1 uncultured bacterium
ACAAGAACTTGAAAAACTAGGAGATAAACAAGCAAAATTATTAAGTAAAAAATTATCCATTTTAACCTTTTAACGTTCCCTTTACTTAATCATATCTTCAATCCATGCATATCCATCACTTTCAAGCTTATCTGCAAGTGTTGCATCTCCTTCATATACAAATTTTCCATTTATTAATACATGAATTTTATCTGGTTTTATATAATCTAAAAGTCTCTTATAGTGCGTAATTAATAAGAATGATGCTTTAGGGTTTTCTTCTTTATAATTATTAATTGCAGCTGCAACATCAGAAAGCGCGTCAATATCAAGTCCTGAGTCAATCTCATCTAAGATAGCAAGCTTTGGTTTTAAAAATGAAAGCTGTAAAATTTCACATCTTTTCTTCTCTCCACCTGAGAATCCTTCATTTATTGAACGAGATAAAATTTTTGATGGAAAATTTAATTTTTTAATTTTATCATCAAACATTGCTTTAAACTCTCTTAAATTTACTTCTTTTTCACCTCTATATTTTCTAACTTCATTAAGTGAGGTTCTTAAAAAATAATTAAGCATCACCCCTGGAAGTTCAATTGGATTTTGAAAAGACAAGAACATTCCTTCACCAGCACGTTCTTCCGGTTTTAAAGAAAGTAAATCCTTATTGTTAAAAAGCACTTCTCCGCTATCTACTTTATACATAGGATTTCCAGCAAGCACATTTGAAAGTGTACTTTTTCCAGAACCATTAAGCCCCATTATAGCGTGAACTTCACCTTCTTTAATTTCTAAATCAATTCCTTTTAATATATTATTATCTTCAACCGAAGCAAAAAGTTTATTCACATTTAAAATCGTATTAGCGTCTGTCATAAATTATTTCCTTTATCCTATACTACCTTCTAAAGTTACATTTAAAAGTTGTCTTGCCTCAACTGCGAATTCCATAGGAAGCTCATTAAATACTTCTTTGCAAAATCCATTTACAATCATTGAAATTGCATCTTCTTTTGAAATACCTCTTTGATTACAATAAAAAATTTGTTCGTCACTAATTTTCGAAGTTGTGGCTTCATGCTCCACTACAGCAGTGCTATTTGCAACATCCATATAAGGAAAAGTATGCGCTCCGCACTTGTTTCCAATAAGCATCGAATCGCACTGAGAATAATTTCTTGCATTATTAGCAGAAGGAAGTATTTTAACAAGTCCTCTATACGAATTATTACTATAAAGTGCGCTTATTCCTTTCGAAATAATTGTGCTTCTTGTATTTTTCCCAACATGAATCATCTTTGTCCCAGTGTCAGCTTGCTGATAATTATTAGTTACTGCAACTGAGTGAAATTCTCCAACGCTATTATCACCCTTTAAAACGCAGCTTGGATATTTCCAAGTTACAGCAGACCCTGTTTCAACTTGAGTCCAGGAAATCTTAGAATTTTTTCCTTCGCAAAGCCCTCGCTTAGTTACAAAGTTATATACACCACCCTTTCCATTTTTATCCCCGGGGTACCAGTTTTGAATAGTAGAATATTTTATATGAGCACCTTCAAGCGCGACAAGCTCAACAACTGCTGCATGAAGTTGATATTCATCACGCATTGGAGCCGTACAGCCTTCCATATAACTTACATAACTTCCTTTATCTGCGATAATTAATGTTCTTTCAAATTGCCCTGTATTTTGCGCATTTATTCTAAAATATGTTGAAAGCTCAATTGGGCATCTTACACCTTCTGGCACATAGACAAACGTGCCATCTGAAAACACGGCAGAATTTAGTGCAGAAAAAAAGTTATCACTAACTGACACAACAGATGCAAGATACTTTTTTATAAGCTCAGGATAATCCCTTACTGCTTCACTTATAGAACAAAAAATAATCCCAACGTCATTTAATTGCTTCTTATAAGTTGTAGCAATAGAAACACTATCAAACACAGCATCGACTGCAACTCCTTGAAGCATTTTTTGTTCCTCAAGTGGAATCCCAAGTTTTTTATAAGTTTCTAAAATTTCAGGATCAACATCATCAAGACTTTTTAAATCATTAACTTTTTTAGGAGCAGAGTAATAACAAAGAGCGTTGTAATCAACTTTTTCAAACTTTAAAAAAGCCCAATCAGGTTCTTCTAGCTCTCTCCATTTTCTATAAGCATTTAGTCTAAATTCAAGCATAAATTCAGGTTCGTTTTTCTTTTTTGAAATAAGTCTTATAATATCTTCACTAATTCCTACAGGTACCGTGTCATTTTCGACTTGAGTCGTAAAACCGTACTTATACTCTGAATCTTCAATATTTTTTAAAATATCAAATTGTGACTTTTCCATATAAAAATATAATTAAAATTTTTAAATTAATCTTTCCGTTTTTTCAATTATTGAACGTCTATTAATTTTAGTTGTTTGATGCAAACCTCTTTCTTTTAATAAATCAAGTATATATTCTATAGAGAACTTATTTGCAAATTCAAGCTCACTTTCTGTAATTCCTAATACATTTTTATAATAAAAATTTCCACCTTTTGCCATTTGAACATTAGATAAATCTTCAAAATCAGAAATCAAAATGCCAGTTAAACCTTCATTATTAACTTCAACTAAAGGTGCATTAAGTTTTATAGCAAACCCATTATTCATTTTTCTTAACTCATCATGCTCAAGACAAAGCCATGAAGCTACAAATGCTTTTTTAGGCCAATTAGGAATATTTAAAAGTCCATTTTTACATCTAAAATCACTTTCTTCTAATACGACACTAAAAACAAACTCTGTTCCAACACCATATTCACTAATACCAAATTTTCTAAGAGAGTTTGTAACATAATACAAAATCACTACTCCCTTCTCTGATAAACTTCTATCTTCATAAACATAAACCGGTAGAGATGATTCTTTTAAATTCTTAACATCATCTACACCAAAACCAAGCATAACCAACTCTTTTCTTAAATTGATATCTATTTTTTCGACATAATTTCCATATGATACCTCAAAAACTTCTAATGCATCATTATATACAGGTTTTAAATACTTGTGAGTTTCTTTTACCACATAAGTTTTTTTAACCTTTTGCTTAAAAACTATATCAGCGCCAGAATACCAATCTTTAAAAGATTCTCCTTGTCTATTATGAACAGAATATAAAGTACCAATTGATAATAAATTGCAAACTCCATTTGATATAACTTCATATTTTAAAGTTGAAACAAAACTTGAAGCATATTTTAGAATATCATCAAGGGTGTACTGCTTGCTTATTTCAAGTTTACTAGACCAAGAAGTTTTTAATAATTTTTTAAATTCTATAGGGTTATATTTTTCTTTGAAAAACGTATTTAAAAGTAAACATTTTTCAAAAGAAATTGATAATGTTTGTTCATTTTTCATTATAATCACATTATCTTTCTCACTATAATCAATCCCCCAATTGGCATTTGGTATCAAAAATCCAAAATTTTCAAGATATACACATGTAAGGTTTTCTAAATTACTTTTGATTATTTCATTAAAAAATTTTGATATAATTTTAGCATCATTGTTATTAACATCATGGAAAATATCAAAATTTCTTTTATTAACATCATTAATTGTTCTATATCTTGATTTACTTGAAGATGAAATCACAGAAAGTCTTGATGCGTGAGGGGTTCTACTAAACAACCTCTTGTTAATTTTATTAAAATTATCGTTTACCAAAACATCTATATCTTGATTTAAATCTGCATTAGCATTCACTTTAAACGTTCCCCCTTATTCCCACTACATTCTTATACTAATTGACCTATCTTTTATTAACTTTATTATAGGAAACCTCAATAAAACACTAGCTTTTACGCAGTCACTACATTATAATAAAATTCATTTTTATATCAAGAAAAATTACTGTTTACAGTGCCAATTTGTTGTATAATTTTTATATAATTTACTGTTTACTATATAGTGAGTGATTGCATGAAAATTTACAAAAATAATCTTCTAATATTCTTTTTTTTATCATTTTTCATAACAATATTACCTAGTTATGCTCAAGCTATCGACCCTTATGAAAATGAATGGCAAGAAGCAGACGAATCGTTTGTTAACAACCCCCAAGGTCCTACAACAAGTGATGACGTTAATAATGTGCAGGATAATAATAGCTTAAATCAGGAAGCTAATGACACAAAAATAAAAGAAACCAAAGAAGATGAAATATGGGATCCATTTGAGACTGTAAATAGAGGGATTTTTTGGTTTAACGATGTTACCGATACTTATTTAATAGGACCTGTAGCTAGAGGTTATGATTTCATTATGCCAGAATTTGCTCAAACTGGGGTTAGAAACTTTTTTAGCAACCTTTCATATCCTATAAATCTTGCAAGCGACCTTATAAGGTTTGATTTTGGCGATATGGGAATTCATACTTCAAGATTTTTAATAAATACAATCCTTGGAATTGGTGGACTTTTTGATGTAGCGACAGAAATGGGAATCGATGATATAAAAACAGATATAGGGTTAGCGCTTTATGATTATAATGTTCCTGCCGGGCCTTATATTGTGATACCTTTTATTGGACCTAGTAACTTTAGAGATGGATTATCCATGGGAGCTGGTACATACATTCAACCTTTTGCAATTGCAGAATATTCTGGGGTAAAAGCAGGGATAACTGATAAAGCTCAATGGGGAGGTGCAGTATTAGATGGCATTCAAACTAGGGCAGATGGCGAAGAAGCACTCAAATCTGCAAAAGAAGCATCTATTGATTATTATTTATTTATGCAATCAGCGTATTATCAATTTAGAGAAGGTAAGCTTAAAAAATTACGTGGTGAAATTAATAAAGACAATCTTCCAGATGAAAACAATGAGGATGAGTGGGATTTTTAGTTTAAAAACTTTTTTTAATTTAAAGAATATGTTTAAAACTTTTAAAATTTATTTATTAATATTTTTCTGCCTATCAGGTTGTATAACAACAAAACTTGAATCAAATGATATAAGCGAAGATTTAAAAAGGCTTTCTTATGCAAACTGGAACCCTGTATGCGTAAATGTAGTAGGAGATCTTTCAAAGTCTTTGGGACATCAATACGTAGTACCGTTTATACCTGTTGGAAAAATCGTATTAGAAAAATCTCCTAGATCATTTATATATTCTTCAATATTTAAAGTTTTTAGCTTAGCGCACTTTTCGCCAACACTTAGTTCTAATAAATGTAGAGATATTTTAACTATTAACGTTAAAGACTTAAGCTTAACGGCTTATGATTTATTTTTTACAAGAAGAATCGTAGGAACAATAAAATATCAAATAGTTTATACAAGAAATGGTGTACTTCATAATATGAAAGAAGACGCTGTAAAAACAAGTTACTATAAACGATATGCATTTAAATCAGAGCTTGAGTATGTACTAAATAAACTTCTAGATGAATTTAGTAAAGAAGCAGTTGATGTAATGAAGTATTTTTAAAAATATAGAGCAGGTTAGAGGTTTAACGTAGCTAGAAACAGGTATCGGGCTTCAGGTATCAGTCCCAGGCTTCAGATAGCAGGGTTTAGGTAGCAGGCAGAGGGTATCAGAGAGCTGATACCAGAAAACAGCTACCAGTTATCTGCAACCTGCTATCAGCTTCTAGGTTTATCAGTTTTCTGAAAGCAGATTGCTGAGAGCTGAATTCGGATATATTACGCATCGCAATAAAAAAGGATCGTCATATTAAATTCAATGACGATCCTTTTTTAAATTTGTGTTTATTAAAAATATTTAACTAATAACTAGTTATTTCAACACTACCTTTGTTTCACCAATAACCGTGTTACCTTCTGAAAAAACATCAATAACAGTGTCTGGTGTTTGCTCTAAAAGATCGATAGTTTCCTCTAGATTAGGAATATCTTTTTTAGCAAAAGTAGAAAGTGTTGAATTTATTGAACGTAGCGCTCTAGCAAAAGATTTTGAACTACCATAAATATTAATTATGCTATTTCTTTTTGTAGAAAACTTTTCTCTTACATCACTTGCTGTTTTTATAGCTTCTTTGCTTACTATATCAGAAACTAAACTTTCACCACTAGCTACAATCAAATCATCTCCATTTTTTGATAAGAAGACTCCAACACCAAATGGCGTCATTAGATATTCTGTATCTAAACTACTAATCTGCTTTTTCTGCCAAGCATTAAGAGGAATTGGAAGTGCCCCTTTAGTATTAGCAATCGTTGACTTAATATCACTTACAATTTTATCTGAATCAGCTACCTTATTACCTATAATTGCAATACTTGGAAACATAGAAGCTTGAGGTCCTTGAAGAAGTAAATTAATATTATCCATATTTAGTAAATACATATAAGGCTCAAAATCTTTTTCAAGATTAAATTCTTTTATCAAGCTTTTAATTAAATTCATATTTATAGTTAAACTAAACATAGTATCTCGAGGCAGAGTGCTTGGAGCATCGACATGATTAGCTGAATTAAAAATATTAGCTAACTTTTTTTGCTCATCTGTTTGAGGTGTGTAATAACCTGCAACTCTTGTTACTAGCATCTCATCATCACCATCAAATGCTTGGTTTAAAACTAAATTCTTAACAGGTAACTTAGCAATTTCTTCTTGAATTTTATGTTCAGGTAAAAATTTTGAATTTAACACTAATGCTGCAAATCCAAAACTTACACTACCATCTTTTAAAGACTGTTTATAAGATTTACTAAATGTAGCATCTTCCTTTAAAAGTTTATTTATATAATTTGAGTCATACTTATCATCTAAATATCTTTCGATGAGATTTGTTTGATTTGAAATAGCTAAGCCATCACCTTTTACCAAAAAATAAACTGTCATATCAACATTATCTTTATCTGCTAAATTAATACTTACAGCATTATTTCCTTTAATATTAACATCTTCATAAGTTAGTTTATTCTCTTTCGCGAATTCTCTAATTGTATTATACACTTCTTTATCATTTAGCTTTCTTTCTAACTGAGTATACATTGCAACAGGAAAAGAATTTTTTGATAATTCATCTATAAAGAAAACCCCTTTTGATACGCAGGATTCGAAATCAAATTTATCTGTGTTATAAATCTTCTTCAAAATATCAAAATATCTTTTTAACGAAGCATCATTTTTTGCCATTGATTCAATCATATTATTTGCTGCAGCGGCTGTAGGGTGCTTTTTCATAAGATCTTTATATTCTTTATTTGTAGTATCCCACACAGCAAAAATAGGTGAATCATAACCTATTTTCTTAACAAGAGGGTTATTTTCTAAAATAGAATTAGTGCTAGAGGATTTTGATTTAAAGAAAGAAAAAAATCCGCTAGATGTTGAAGAAGATGATGATGAATCATCTTTTGAACATCCGATAATCACAAACAATAATGATAACAAAAATATTACAATTAACGATTTAATTAAATTTTTCATTCTAGAAGCTCCTTTATTTTTAAATAGAGTCTTTAAAACAACTTATATAAATTATATAATAACTTAAGATTAATATATTTAATAGTTTTATATGAAAAAAGTCTTATTTTTAGAAAAAGTATTTTTAAAAGAAAGAAAATCACCAAAATTACGCGGGGTAGAGCTTTTTAATTTTTCATTAATTAAAGATTTACTAGCTCAAAACATAGAAATTTTTTCAATTGTTCACATTTCATGGAAAGATACTTTTCAAGAAAACTTCAAATCTCCGTATTTACATGTGCAATATACCAATCAAAAAATGAGTTTTTTGAGCGTAATATTTAAACTTTTACTACTAAAAAAAGAAAAGATTGATATCTTATTTTTAGCAAACACAGGAGACACGCTTCTTGGAGCTATGCTTGTTTCAAAATTATTCAGAATTACAAGAAAACAAGTATTATTAGCACATAGAGAGCCATCAAAAGCATTTTTAATTGCTTCAAAATTTGTCAAACTTGTAGCAGTATCAGTGAACCAAAAATTTGCAAGCATTTTTAAAAAAGCAGGTTGTCCTGTTTCAAAGGTTTATTACGGAGTTAAAAATGCTTCAAAATTTTTAGAATTTAATATTCACAAAGATCATGAAAAGGTCGTTTTTGGAGTTGTCGGGGATTTAGATAATAAATGGAAAGGAGCAGATACAGCAATAGAAGCATTTTCGATGCTTTCAAAAGAGGCAAATAATATTTGCGAGCTTCGCCTTGCCTCATATACTAATAACTTACCTATAAATTTACCAAATAATATTAAAGCATTTAAGTGGATCCCATATGAAGAAGTTGTAAATTTCTTTAATGAACTAGATGTGTTAATTGTTCCTTCATATGATGAAAAAGTAATGCGAGAAACCTTTTCTCAAGCAATGGTACAAGGAATGCTTTCAGGGCTTCCAATACTTGCAAATGATTTAGAAATCTTAAAAGAAAAATTAAATCAAGGTGGTGGATTTATATTTAAAAATTCAAATGAGTTAAAAGAAAAAATAGAAGAGCTTGCTTTTAATAAAAATCTTCGTATTTATCTTGGTGAAAAAGCAAGAAAAGTCGCGATACAAAGATATATCTGGGATACCGAATATTTTAGTGAAAAGTTTTTGCGTTAGCAAAATTTGTGTTAGTAAAAAAAGTTAAATAAAAAAAGTTAAATAAAAAAACTTGGATGCGCTACTAGAAAGTAACGTCCCGAGCAATTACATTTTAGTGCTTTAAGACAGCGATTAGTTGATATAGAAGATCGGATCGTAATATCCGATAATTTCGCCTTTTTGCAAAGTAATTTCCCCTTTTTGTAGGAATCTTCTAGAGGAAACATTTTTCCGTCTCTATCATAGAACTCAGATGACCGTTTAAAGACACTTGAGGTCCCCCCCAAAAAATCTTCTTAAATCCATAGTGTCATAAGGTCCTTTATAAACTGACAGGCCAACCTCAGTAACAAATGTGGTAAGTTTTACGATATTTAATTCATCATCAACTTCTATATACTTTGCGTCAATGACGAAGTATGCTTCCCGTTTGCTAGGTGTAACCTTAAAGGCTCCACGTTCTGGTCGAGTAGGAATTGGATTTCCACTCGCATCTTCGTATTTATAATCGAAGATTTTTACCCTAATCCAAACGATCCCAAGTACATCACTATTAATTAATTTAGCGATCTCGTTTGGCGATGTTATTCCATTCACGCGATAGGCGCTAATTATAGAGCGATCACTATTTAATATAATCTCGTTTAATTTAACATCAAACGTGATGCCAGATAACTTTACGTTACTAGGTAATTGTCTAAGAGCCATGATCTTAACAGACAAATCATCAGATCTTACTTGGTTTTTTTGGCCTCAAGAACCTCTTCTAATCGTTGCAACTCGACCTCACCACCGAAATCTTCAAAAGTCACTCTTGTACTTGGATCCCAAGGGGTCATCGGAATAACCATACATCACTTCCTGTGCAGAAGAAATGTTAATAAAAGAAAACAGGAACACAATGAAAAGAAACGACGAGAATTGTTTAAAACCGTACATCTTTTACCCCTTACTTCTCGCAGATTAAGATTTAACTTGCTATTGCAACCACGATGATCGCAAAAAAATTTCTAGCCAGTATCAATCAAAGATTTCTTTGTCGAGATTTATCGATTATTTCTACTTAAAATATTTATTAATAATTTTAGTTTATATTATAACCTGTTATTTTTATTAAGATTTTAATTATTCTAAACCATTCCCGCTTGTGCTTTATCTATAAAACATTAATCTTTAATTTTATTTCCCTTCAAACATTTTTGTAAGTTTATCTCTTCTTATTTTTGCATTATGTCTTGGGTCAACCGGGAAAGATTTTGCAAACAAGAATGTATCAATACCGCTAATAACATCATGCGAATTTGCAATTTCATGAAGCTCTTTTATTAAATTATCTTTATCGTCTTTTGACATTTCATTTATATTATCAAGTGGCTCGATAACAATTGCTGGTGCTTCTTTATATTTAATAAGAGCACATCTCCTTACTTTCTTATGCTCGTTAAAAAACTCTTCTGTTGGAACTGTGTAATATGTTTTATTATTAAATGTTACTGCTTCACTCTTTCTTCCACAAAAATAAAGATTCCCTTCTTTATCAAGATATCCCATGTCCCCCATTCTATGCCAAAAAGAAGTTCCATCTTTTATTTTTGCAATTTTATTTGCATCCTCTCTTTTATAGTATCTTGGACTTATATTATTTCCTTTTACGATAACCTCTCCTATTGTATAAGGCTCTAATTCTATAGCTTTACTAATATCTTCTATTTCTTCTTTTACATTTTTGATAATTTTAATCGAAACATCAGGTGCAGCTTTTCCAACAAGGACTCCTTGTTCATTTTGTTTTGATGTTTCTCGCTTAGTTTCTAAAAGTTCTTTTCCTGTAATAATTGTTGCAGGAAGTGCCTCAGTTGCACCATATGGAGTAAAGAATTCCCCATTTGGAGACATAATACTCTTAACGTTTTTTCCAACTTCTAAAGGAACTGGAGCCCCTGCCATAAAAATTCTTTCAAGAGAGTTTACAGAAGATTTAGTACGAATTGCATACTCTGAAATTTTTTTCCAAAGGCTTGGGGCTCCAAATGAATATTCTATATTTAGATCATTTATTATTCTTATAATTTTCTCAGGGTCTAAAGTAAGAGGCTTAGACGGATTTACGGGAGGAAAAACTGAAGTAACCCCAAGAGCTAAAGTAAATAGTGAAAACACTGGTAAAAGCGGACAATCTTTTTTCCCGCCTTTAAAACCAAGAGAGTTTTTAAAAATATCAAGCTGCGTTTTTAACATTTTACTAGTGTAAACTACACCTTTGGGAGTACCTGTAGCTCCCGATGTAAAAGCCATTAATGCAATATCTGATGGAGCTTCTACAGGAAGTGCAACAGAAGCAAATCTTTTTAAATTTGAAAGATTTGGAGACGAAAAAAGAAAACTATTTGAAGCAGTGATTGTAATTTGAATTTTGCTAAATATTCTCTTTTTTAATAATCTTAAAATATGAACCTTTGGAGAACAAATCATAGCTTTTGCTTCAACGCTCTCAATACATTTTGATAAATTTTCTATTCCCATTCCGCCATCTAAAAACACAGGAACTGCACCTACTGCCATTACAGAATAACTTAGTGCTAAAAATTCCATTCCAGGCATTACTAGCATTATTACCTTATCATCTTTTCTAATTCCAAGCTCTTGAAGGCCTCGCTGATAGCTATAAACTAAATTTAAGAGCTCACCATATCTTGTGTGTGAGTAACTTACATAA
>CAKMMH010000042.1 GCA_927798255.1 uncultured bacterium
CGTCCCCTCAAATGCCTCGCATTATCGGCGCCTCTTCCCATTTTTTAAATGGTCGGTGCATCATAACGCTATCCTCGCTATATAAAAGTTTATTATGTTTCTTTATATCTATTTTATACAGTGAGGATGACGTTCCACTCAAATAACTGTGCAGTATGGGATATATTTTCCCTTTTAAAAGAATTCAACTTCAGAACCATCAATATTCTTAGGAATCGTTATATTAGCAGGTTTTTGATTATTATTTACAGGGACATTAACGTTGCTGTTTGATGCATTCTGAATTGCACCTTGGTATCCTGTAGGTTTATTAGTGGAGTTATTCATATTAGTATTTATACTGTTATTTAAATTAGTGTTTCCAACATAAACTGCTATCATATCTTGAAGTGCTTTTTGTGTAAGTTTATTTTTATTCTTTATTAAATATGATGGAATAATAATTTTATCACCAATTAGTAATGAATCTTTAACATTTTTACTGTTTATTCTTGCTATTTTATCTGCATTGCTAGGGTCTTTTGTGTACCATCTTGAAATTAATGATAACGTTTCCCCTCTGTAAGATACATAATGAATTAAATCGCCCCGATAATTTAATTCAGCAGGATAAGAGTTGTTAGTATAAATTATATTATCTAAAATAGTATCATTTGATACAGGTACATTAGGATTGTTCTGTTTTTTATTTGAATTGTTATTTGATAAGTTTTTATCTATGGCGCCTTGATACCTAGAATTTTGATTCTTTGTATTGTTAGTATTAGTTTTATTTTGTTTATTTACAGGTTTGTTATTGATAGGTTCTTTTATAATTTGCGCATTATTAATATTGTTATTTTTGTTAGAATCTTGGTCGTTTATAATAAAAGGATCGCTACTTTCAGGGTTTAACTTTTGTTGATTTACAAAATTATTATTTGGTGATTTATTATTTGATAATATAATATTAGGGGCTTTTGTATTTCCACCTGTTAAATAATAAATTTGCTGAGCTTGAGCAGCGTTAATTGTTTCTGGACCGTTTATAACCCAAGTGTTGTTTACTAGTTCTAAATTATAATAAGTTTGCTCGTTTGGATAAAAGAATTTATACTTTAACGGCTTAAAATACTCTTTATCAACTTCTATTAAATTAGGTACACCTTTGTATTCTGTAAAACCACGAAGCGACTCATTGTTCTCAATTTCTTTTGTTATTAAAAGATTAGATGCCATATAAGGGTTTTCACCACTTAGGGCAATTAATCCCTTATTTTTTAATCTTGATACAAGACTATCATATGCAGGATCTTTTGATATTGTACATGATGCAATCAAAAAAAGTGAAAAAACAAGAAGTGATAAGTGTAATAATCTTTTCATATATTAAAAAATAAAAAACTTATTAAAAACAACTATATATTACCATATTTTTATTTTAAAAAATAGCTTTTAAAGTTTCAAATTTTAAGATATCCTCGTATAGATCATATGTAATTTTTATATTGTGGCAAAAGTTATGAAAATTGAATTAAAAGCATCAACACTTAATATAAAATCAAAAGAAGAAGCGTTTAATTTTTCTAGGGCTGCTGCAAGAGTCTGTTATTCAAAATATGATTTTGATACACTTTATAATGAAGATTCAAAAGTTTTAACAGAGCAGCTCTTAAATAGTGGTCATCATAGTCCATTTGAACATGTCGCCTTAACATTATATCTTATTGATATTCCAAAGATTGGTGCAATGATTTTAAATAACGAACCTTCTTATGTTACCTCTGAAAAATCCGCTAGATATACAACAATGAATTTAGAAGGTAGAGAAAAAGAACTTTATGAAAAATGGATTCCAATTTTTGAAAAATTAATTTCTGGAAAATATCCATCTATTGAAAATGATAGAGTTAAAAAGCTAGCAAAAGAAAATGCAAGAAATTTAACTTCTGTTTTTACACCAACAAAAATGCTCTATACAACTTCTTTTAGACAATTAAATTATTTGATGAGTTTATTTGATGACTATATAGAAAAATATAAAAATTGTACTGAGATATTTTATCAAAATATCACTAATTTTATGAAAGAATTTAATAATGAACTTAAAGATTTTAGGGAGGAAAGATTAAATCCTTTTTCAAAGAAAAGATTTTTAAGATTATTTAATAAAACAAAATGTTATGAAGTTTTCTCCTCAGTTTATAGTACAAACTATGAAGCTTCTTTTTCATATTTAGCTCAAGCTCAAAGACATAGAACAATAAATTATAGTATGAAACTTTTAGATGAGTTTAAATTTTTTGTTCCTCGAATTTTAGAAGATGATGAATTAATTTCAATGTGGAATGAAGATATGAATAGTTTAAGAGATAACTATCCACAGGGAATGTATATAAGTATAAATGAATCGGGAACATATTTTGATTTTATATCAAAAATTACAGAGAGAATTTGTGGACACGCTCAACTTGAAATAATGAGAGTAAGTAAAGAGTTACTTAAAAAGTACATTTATGGCTCTAAGGATGTTGCTCCAGAAATTCATGATATTTTATTGCAATATGATAAAGGACCAAAATGTACATTTCCTAATATAATGTGCCAATCTGTTTGTCCTTTTACAAGTAAGCTTGCTTTAGATAGAGTGGTTTAGTATTGATTTTTTAATTTATGAGCAAAATTATTTCAGCTTTATATTATTTATTTATAATAATTATTCTAGGTATCTTTTCATATAAGTTTTATTTTGTGTGTGATGACGCTTATATATCATTTCAATATGCAAGAAACTTAGCTAGTGGATTCGGTCTAACATTTAATAGAGGATTAGATCCTGTAGAAGGCTATACGAATTTTTTGTGGGTAATAATTGAAAGCTTTTTTTACTATATAAATGTTCCATTACAATTAATAATGCCTTTAATTTCTTTTTTATCTTTAGTAATTTTTGTAGGCTTTTTAAGAAAATTAATAAAAGAAAAACTGAAGTTTAATGATTATGTTTGTTTTTTTACATTACTTTCAGTGGCATTTTTTCCAAGTTTTTTTATTTGGTCTACAAGTGGATTAGAAACATTACCATATTCTATCTTAATGTTTTTGCTTTTTTATTATTTAATTATAGATGATGGAAAAAATGAAAATAAGATTTTATTAATTAGTTTAATTTTAAGCCTTATTAGGTTTGAAGGGGTATTTTTTGCAATATTAATTTATTTTTTACAAATTTTAAAAAAGAAGTTTAATTTTAAATTATTTTTAAAATTTTTTATCATATATTCTCTGTATACAATATGTAGATATATTTATTTTGGAGATTTATTTCCAAATACAGTATATACAAAAGTTGGAATAAGTTTTCCTGTCATAATGAGAGGAATAAATTATAATATTAATTTTTTATTAAATGAGCCACTTAGTATACTTTCAATATTTGGACTTATTATATTTAATTATGTATTTATCTTTGTTTTTTTATCCAATAATCGTTGGTGGGGATTTCTTACCATACTATAGATTTTTAATTCCTTTTTGTGTATTTCAAGTATTAACTTTTTCTTATTTAATTAATGCCGTTAATGATAAAAAATTTGTAAAAATAAGTTTCCTTTTTATCTTTATTGGACTTTTATTAATATCGTTTTTAAATGTTTATAATATTTCCATATTTAATAGAGATCTTTTAACTAAATTTCATTTTAGATTTAATACACCAGAATTTAGAACAGAAATAGAGTCTTATAATTATTTGAATGAAAATAATTATAAAAGAAAATTGCTATCTAATGTTTTAAATAAACTAGAAAAAGAATTAGAAAATAATGAAAACCCATCGATAGTGTTAGGTGGTATAGGACTTGTAGCATTTAATACGAATTTTATCGTATATGATATTTATGGTTTAGTTAATAAAGATTTACGAAATATTAAAGTTAAGAATCTTCGCTCCCCAGGGCATGATAAAAGGGTAAAACCTGAGTTTTTTTTGAAATATAAACCTTATTTAATAAAAATAAATTTTAGAAATAGAAGGCTGACTTGGTACCAAGAAAATATTGCAAAAAGTAAAATGTATAATAATTACAGTATATTAAACCTTCCTACGGAAGATAAGGATTTAAGTGTGCTGATGCTTAGGAGATTAAAATAAAAATTTAATTATTAAAATAAAATTAATAAATCCTTTTTTTTTGTTGAAACATCATATAAAGTATAGTAACTTGTATAAGGTTTTCAGAATAAGATTTTGTTTTTTAAGAGGTTTATTAATTATGTATACAGGTGGAATTACATTTTCAATCGTTAAAAGTTTTGGTCGTCTTCAATTAATACCTGAGGCTGAAGGATTAAGGCTTTGTTATGTTTCAATTGTTGATGGCGTAGAAAATAAAGAAGCTGAGGGATATCTTAACTTAATGATTCCTTTAGATGCTGTTGGCGGCTTATGGGCAACTACAAGAGCATTTCTTTATGGCGTTGAATCACTTGATGAGAATATAATCTTACAAGGTGATGAAAAATCAGAACAATCAGATATTTTAATCAAATTATATCGTGACAAACCAAGAGGTGAGCAAGGTCGTTTAACTGGTGAAGAACTTTGTTGGTTAAGACTTGTTACAGGTCGCACAGAGGAAGAAAGAAGAAGAATCAAATTAGGACCTCGAGATCTTTTAAGTATCGAGCTTGCTTGTAATGCTGTGCTTGCAATTGCAGCTGAGGCAGGAACTCATAGGCCTCAAGAAGAGTAGTTAAAAAGTATTGGGCAAGTGTAGAGATTACACTTGTTTAATAGCTATCGTATTATATATTATACGAGGTTTTTGATAGTATGTACGATAAATATTCAAAAAAAGCAGAAGAGTTCATTTCGCATGAAGAAGTGTTAAGTACGCTTAAATATGCTGATGATAATAAAGATAATATTGAGTTAATTAATAGTTTCTTAGATAAGGCAAGACCTGTAAGAAGTAATAATGAAGTTCATTGTAGTGGTTTAACTCACAAAGAAGCTAGCGTGATATTGGCTTCAAATGATGAAAGCGTTTGGGAAAGAGTTTTTAATCTTGCAAAAGAGATAAAAGATGCTTTCTATGGTAATAGGATTGTTATTTTTGCGCCCCTTTATCTTTCAAATTATTGTGTGAATGGTTGTGTATATTGTCCTTATCATGCAAAAAATAAACATATACCTAGAAAGAAATTAACACAGGAAGAAGTTAAAGCAGAGGTAATTGCTCTTCAAGACATGGGACATAAAAGACTCGCAATTGAGGCTGGCGAAGACCCCGTGCATAATCCTATTGAATATATTCTAGAGTGTATAAAAACTATTTATTCAATTAAGCATAAAAACGGTGAAATCCGTAGAGTAAATGTAAATATTGCTGCAACAACAGTAGAAAATTATAGAAAATTAAAAGAAGCAGGAATCGGTACATATATCCTTTTCCAAGAAACTTACCATAAAGAAAGTTATGAAAAACTTCATCCAACAGGTCCAAAACACGATTACGCATATCACACTGAAGCCATGGATAGAGCGATGGAAGGCGGAATAGATGATGTGGGGCTTGGCGTTCTTTTTGGATTAGAGCGTTATAGATATGAGTTTGCAGCTCTTCTCATGCATGCAGAACACTTAGAGGCAGCTTGTGGTGTTGGACCTCACACGATATCTGTTCCTAGAATTAAGAGAGCTGATGATATCGATCCAAATGTATTTGATAATGGTATTGATGATGAAACATTTGCAAGGATAGTTGCATTAACAAGAATCGCTGTTCCATACACAGGAATTATTATATCAACTCGTGAAAGCCAAGCAGTAAGAGAAAAGGTTTTACCTTTAGGTGTTTCTCAAATATCTGGCGCTTCAAGAACTTCTGTTGGTGGTTATGCAGAAAAAGAAAGACCAGTAGACACTGAACAATTTAATGTATCTGATCAAAGAACACTTGATGAAGTTGTACAATGGTTAATGAATATGGGGTATATCCCATCTTTTTGTACCGCATGTTATGGAGTAGGCCGTACAGGCGATAGGTTTATGGATATATGTAAGACAGGACAAATTCAAAATTGTTGTACACCTAATGCATTAATAACTTTAAAAGAATTTTTAGAAGATTACGCGTCACCTAAAACTAAGGAACTTGGTGAAAGAATTATTAAAGAAAAAATTACAGAAGTTAAAAATAAGAATTTTAATAACATTATTTCTGAAGTTGAACACGGAAAAAGAGGTATTAGATTTTAAAGGAAAAGTCTTATGACATTTAACCAAGCTCCTGTCTCTGAAAGAGTGCATATCGGTTTTTTTGGTTCAAGAAATGCCGGAAAATCTTTACTTGTAAATAAAGTTACAAATCAGGAAGTTTCGGTAGTATCCGATACTAAAGGTACGACTACAGACCCTGTAAAAAAAACTATGGAGCTTTTACCTCTTGGCCCAGTTGTTATAATTGACACTCCTGGGGTTGATGATGAGGGAACTTTAGGAAAATTAAGAGTAGAAAAGACTAATCAAATTTTACTTAAAACGGATATTGCAGTACTTGTTATCGATTCACTTCTTGGCTTTTCAAAAAGTGATAAGGAGTTAGAAGATATTTTTAAAGAAAAAAATATTCCGTATATTGTTGTATATAATAAAGTAGATTTAATTAACAAAAGAGATAATGATAAGTTTTATGTAAGTGCTAAAACTTTAGAGAATATTAATGAGCTAAAAGAAAAACTAGCTTCATTGAAACCAAATAATCAAGAGAAGCGTTTTATAATTGCTGATAAATTAGAAAAAGGGGATAAGGTAATTTTAGTTATACCAATTGATGAGTCAGCTCCAGCAGGGAGGATAATTCTTCCTCAGCAATCCACCCTTAGAGAGCTTCTTGATAATCATATAAAAGTTCTTTGTGTTCAACCAGAAGAATTACAAGATTCTATAAAAATCTTTTCTCCAAAACTTGTTATTACAGATTCACAAGTTTTTAATAAAGTAAAAGAGATAGTTCCTCAAAATATTTTTCTTACTTCATTTTCTATTCTTTTTGCAAGATATAAAGGAAATTTAGAAAAACTTACAAGAGGTGCAAAACTTTTAAAATCTTTAAAAACAGGTGATAAAGTTCTTATCTCTGAAGGTTGCACACATCACAGACAATGTAATGACATAGGAACAAAAAAACTTCCAATGTGGATAGAAAATTTTTCTGGTGCAAAACCTAATTTTGAATTTACATCAGGTGGTGAGTATCCAATGGATACTAGTAAATATAAGTTAGTAGTGCACTGCGGTGGTTGTATGCTTAATCCAAAAGAAATGGCATCAAGACTTGAAAGAACAGAAAATATTGTAAATTATGGTGTTGCTATAAGTTTTATGAATGGAATTTTGGATAGAGCGCTTGAGATTCTTAAGTAAAGTTTCATTTTTTGCAAGATTTCATTTCATGTAGTATTCTTATCAAATGGAAAAAGTTTTAATATCACTATCAAATATATCACAAGAGTTTTCGGGAAAAACTCTATTTAGAGATTTATCTTTAACTATTTCTGAGTTTGATAAAGTTGCACTCATAGGGCCTAATGGTACAGGTAAATCTACACTTCTTAAAATTATTGCAGGAATAATTGAGGCAGAGCAAGGAAGTGTTAAAAAAGAAAAAGGGCTTTTAGTTTCATATATAGAGCAAAAAACAGATTTTAAAGAAAATACCGCTTATGAAGTTTTGTTAAACGGAGCAAAGAATAATAAAAGCGGGTTTGAGCCAGATACTCTTGCTAAGAAATTTTTATCCCAAAATAATATTGATGGCAATCAAAATGTAAGTAATATGTCTGGAGGACAAAAAAAGAGGCTTGCAATATTAAAAGCATTAATTGCAAATCCTGATATTGTGCTTTTTGATGAACCTACAAACCATCTTGATTTTAATGGAATAGAGTTTTTAGAAAATTATTTAAACTCTCCTAATATTACTTGGGTGCTTGTAACGCATGATAGGACGCTTCTTGAGAGATGTCCTAAAAAAATAGTAGAAATTGATTCTTGTTATAAGAATAATACTTTTGAAATTAGTGGCGATTATAGAAAATTTATAGAGCAAAAAGAACTTTATATTCAAAGTGTAATAAATAAAAAAGATGCTATTAAATCAATTCTTAGAAAAGAAAATGAGTGGCTATCACGTATGCCAAAGGCTAGGGGAACAAAAGCAAAATTTCGTGTAGAAAATGCATATAATTTACAAGATGAGCTAAGAGGTACCGAAAAACTTTTAAACAAAAAATCTCTTGATTTTGAAATTCAAAGCACTGATAGAAAAACAAAAGAGCTTTTGAAAATTAAAAATCTTTCTTTTTCATTTCCTAATAAAAAAATAGTACAGAATTTTTCATGTCTTATAAGACCTAAAGATTGTATTGGAATTTTAGGAAATAATGGAATAGGAAAGACTACGCTTTTAAAATTAATAATAGGTCAAATTAATGGATATGAAGGTGAAATAAAAACGGCGCATAATTTAAAAATAAAACTTTTTTCTCAGCTTAGAAATGAAATTCCTCTTGATTATACTTTAAGTAAAGCGTTATCTCCTAAGAGTGATTCTGTCGTTTATCAAAATAAAGAAATTCATATAATTCCTTGGGCAAAGAAGTTCTTGTTTTCTGAGGCCGATCTAACTAAACCTCTTTCTTCTCTTTCTGGTGGTGAGCTTGCAAGAGTGTATATTTCAAGAATTATAACAGAAGAAGCTGATTTGCTCGTTCTTGATGAACCTACAAATGACTTAGATATTTCATCAATTGAAGTTTTAGAAGATGCAATATTAGAATTTAATGGTGCTGTGCTTCTTGTAACTCATGATAGAAAACTTATAGATAATCTTTGTAATTTTTGTATTGGTTTTGTTGATAATGAAGGAACAATTTTACCTTTTGCAGATTATGAACAGTGGATAAGCTTTTTAAAGAAAAAAAAGAAAGAAGATAATAAAAAGAATTTAAACAACAAAGAAAATTTAAGTAATGAAAAATTGATAAATAATAATAAAAGTAAAAAATTAACATTTAAAGAAAAGAAAGAGTTTGATGAAATAATGGGAGTAATTAGTAATAAAGAGCAAGAGTTGGAAAATACTAAAAATATGTTAAATCTTACAGAGGTTATTTCAGATCATATTAAATTAAAAGAAGTTACAGATAAAATTGAGACTTTAGAGACAGAACTTAAAAATCTTTATGATAGATGGGAATATTTAGAAAGTAAAAATGAGTTATAGTTTGATTGATAATAGGTAGCTTATATATTAGGATTTAAGAGTTAATCTTCTCGCTTTAGATAACAAAAATATCCTTTTTGCAATAATTACAGAATTGATAGAAGTTATAATAAAAAAATAGTAGTAAAGTTTTTAATAATATTACCGATATTATGAATAAGGCAATTAGATTTTAAAAACTTATAGCAAATGGATAATAATTTCTTAATATTAGCAAAAGAGTTAGAAACAATTGGATTAAAATGGATACCTGAGGTTGGTGATGAAGTCCTTCTTAGAGGCTTACAAGATAATAGAATATCAATACTTATTGATTCTAACGGAATGACTCTATATGAATTAAGAGAAAATTATATATGGGTTCCAACAATAGAACAATTAATGAGAGAAATTGAACATAGAGGCGGAGTGTTATTTCATGCTGGAGCCGTAATTAACGATAAGAATATTAAATATGAAGTAGTTATCCAAACTTTACAGGATATAATAAAAGTTACTAATGACTCGTTAAGAGAAGCTTTGGCACTTTCACTTAAAAAGTTAATTTTAAATAAAATTAATGAGAAAAAGATTTCATAAGATCTAAAATTGTTAACAACACTAGTGTATCTTATTAAACAAACTTTAAAATTTTTCTTTTTTCCTCATAGAAGATGATGTAATGTCTATCCTCTTTCCTAAAAGTACATACATAGGTACTTTCATATTAGCCTCAAATGTCACGTCATCTTGTGTTTCATGACTATGAAGTGTAACACAGTAATTACCTTCACAATCTTTATTTGATTTTGGAAATAATAAATTAATTTTATTAAATGCTAAGTTCTTAGCAGTATCTAAATCTCTATCAAGCATTCCATTGTTATCAACTTTCTCGTAGCCTCTAAATACTATTTCACAAATATTTCCCGAAGTCTTACAAGAATTTGGTATTTCATCTTCAGTAACATTTGATGCAAGCGGTTCATCGCCTCTAGCTTCCGACGAATGTAAACTTGATAATTGATACGTAGTGCATTCATCAAGCTGGCTTAAATTATTTAGTACAATTTTTCCAGATTTTTCTCTTGATAAATCAAAACATGATTCATTATATCCGTTCCAATTAGAAGTAATTTCATTTCTAAGGATATCTTTCCAACCATCGTTTTCCCATTCGCATCTTATTCCTGCATGCTTTCCGTATAATAGAGTTTTTCTTTGGTCGTGGTTACTTTGATCTGGGACTATATTGTTAGTTTTAATTATGAAATCATCACATGCATATTTTGTTAAAACATCTTTATCACATTCATTACTATTAAAATTAATCGTTTTTAATGTAACATCTTTATCTTTAATATTTAAAACTTCATATTTTTTCCATTCATCTGGTAAATAATCCTTATTGTCATTACAATTATTTTTTTGCCATTTTTGAACTCCAAGATTTATATTTTTTGTGTCATATTTATCTAAAACTTTTGGAGTATAACTATCTTTAAAATCATAATTTATTCTTGTAACATCAATAGGGCATTTCTTAGCATAATCACTTCTATTTTTGCTACCATAATTCTTAGGGCAATCAACTGCGATTTCTTTTGTGCCATCACAAGCCTCAACTTTTTCAACATAAAATGATCCTGAAAGGTTTTGGTTAAGATTGTTTGCAACTAATAATCCTTCAATATCGTTTTGATTACTAGTTGTTGAACATTCGCTTTTTAATTCTTTTCCTTCACTACTTTTAACTCCATCTTCATCTGTAACTTTAAAATCATAATTCATTTCAGGTAAAATAGAAGCTTTTGATACATCTTTTGGTTCGCATCTATCTAGTTTCTTTTTCTTGCTCTCTGATAAGAAAATAGGGTTTTTACATTCAATATTTAAATTTTTAAGTTTATATTCTGGTGTAAAAATATATAATTTAATGAATTTCCATTTAAAACTATCTTTTTGTTTTATTTTATTTTTTTTCATACTATTATAT
>CAKMMH010000043.1 GCA_927798255.1 uncultured bacterium
CATTATTCCACGCGATTGAAGCTCTTAAATCAGGTGTTCCTGGAGGTGGAACATTGTCTCTTGTACCAGCAGAAGTAAATTTCATATCAACATAACCATCAGACGCTTGACCTCCAGCGATAGTTACTAATCTAGGATAACCTGAAACATCACCAGATGTATCAACATCTTGGCTATTTACATATCCTCTTACTTGATATTGATTGTTTCCTGTGTGGAAATAGTAATATGTAACAGAATGTGCTGCACCTAATGAATCATAAATTTCTACAACAGTAGAAAACTCAGCAGCATCATTTAAATCTGCATAAGAAACTGCAGTACTTCCACTTCCTTGACCTGCAATTGGAACATCAGGAATATCTGCAGCTTTTACTATTGGTGCACTTGAATTTAAATTACCTGAAATTGTAATTTGCTTAGTTGAAATACTATTTTGTGAAATTGTATTTACATTAATAGCTTCTAGGGTACCTGTTCCGCCATCTGGGAAACCTAAAACATTATAATTATCCTGATTAACGATATATCCATCTGCATCAATTTTAAAATTTCCAGCTCTTGAATAATAACGTCCGCCTCCTATTCCATGTGAAACAGCAAAATATCCATTACCGTCAATTGCCAAGTCTAATACACGACCCGTTGTTTCAAGAGTACCTTGTTCCATAATATTACTTACGTTATTTATCGCTGAACCAGCACCAGTGATTTTTCCTGTTGCTTGACCGCAAGCAATCATATCCATAAATTCAGCTCTTGTTGCTTTATAACCAACAGTGCTAGCATTAGAGATATTATCACCAGAAACTGCTATTGCAGTACCATGGCTTGATATACCTGCTCTACCAGAAAAAAGACCGTTTATTATACTTGTCATTTGCTTACTTCTCCTAAAAAAGAGTTTAAAAATTTTTACTACTTATTTTTTACTACCTACAACAAACTACAACCTAACTTCTTTAATATCAGATAATGCTACTTGCATATCACCAATTAAAAGAGGTGTATCAGAACCAGGAATAAAACCACTAACTGTTCCCGATCTCGAGTAATCTATGCTAGTGTACGTTCCCATATTATTTAAATAACTAACTTGTGCTGTATAATTTCCGCTAATTGCATTTAAATCGCTAAGCGCTGCAGTGTAATCACCGCTATCTAAACTACCAAGAGAAAGTGTTTCAACAACATTATTACTACTATCTAATAGAGCAACTTGAACGTCAGAAGAATTTTGAGGTAGTTTAAATGTAATGTCACCTCCATTATGATTTGATACATTAATTGTATTATCATTAAGAAGTACTTGATGTCCTAAGTAACTAGCTAAGCTTTCAGATGTATTTGAACCTTGGAATTTTTCCATAGCGCCATTAATTGAAATTAATTGCTCTAATTGTGAAAACTGAGCTAGATTTACTGAAAAATCCTGGTTATCTACGGGATTAAGTGGATCTTGGTTTTGAAGCTGAGCTATAAGTAGCTGTAAAAACTCATCTTTTCCAACCACGCTATTACTACTTGCGCTAGTTTCTTGTGATTTAATCTGACTAGGACCACTTGTAAAATAGCTATCATCTAAATTATTTAATCCATCAACTGCCATATAATTTTCTCCAAAAATAAGAGGAATTTTTTACCCTAAAGAGTAATATCTTAAGTTTGTAACAATAAATGCAAGCTATATGCCCATGTAGCGTAATAAATGTAAATATTTTGTAATGTATTAAAAATTAGAGATTTTTAGTTTTTTAAATATTTTGGAAAACAAATCATTGAAGAAATAAAAATATGATATAGGAAAAAATATCCAGATAATTAGGAATCAGGTTTTCTAGCTACAGGTGACAGGCTTTAAGAGTCAGGTATCAGCTTTCAGGTAGCAGATACCAGAGCCTTAGAGCCAGCTTATTTTGCATTATGTGAAGCACTTCGTGAAAAAACAATTGTAATAAGAATATACACTAAACCTATCGCAAGCCACCCTAAAGGCTCTTCAACAAGAAAATATCTTCTTTCCATGCGATTCATAATAACATTGGGGGCCTCGCCTGTTGAATATATAAACAGCTTCATAGCCATTACAAATCCTGAATGAATTCCAATATTAATATAAATAGAATTAAATTTATTAATTATATAACAAAGAAAAAATCCTACTAAAAAAATTCCAATAAATGCACAAAATATGTTTGGGAAAAACATTGTTTTTATAACTTCTACATAATATTCAAAACCTACATATGGTGTTAAATTCTCGAAAGTAAAACTTTTAGCTGGAGCAATCATATAACAAAATGAACATAATATTGCAGAGATTAAAAAAGTAAACTTCTTTTTAAATGCATTAAGTAAAATTACTCTAAAAAAACTTTCTTCTAAAACTGAAATTAGCACTCCTGCAAAAAACGCCTTTATAATTTTTGACACATAATAAGATGTAGTCTTTGGAACCCAAACGAGCCAATCTTTCATAACTAAAAATAAAGTAAGAATTATACAAACAATAAAAAAAATAAAAAACGAAACAAAAAAATCTTTTGTGGCACATTTTTTTGATATTTCAGTAAATTTTTTGATAGCCTCTTTAATATTAAAATGCTTTTTTAGTATCAGTAAAAAAATAAATATAACTACCATTAGCACTCTATCAAACAGTCTAGAGTAAGGAAAAGAAAAACCACTTACATAATTACTTAAAAAATAATAAAGAGATGGTGATATTATCGCAGAAACGATAAGTGAACCTAAAATTAAAATAATTAATGCTATAATCATAAAATATATTCTTTTTTAAAATAACTAAAAATTATTATTCAAACTCTTTTTGCCATTTTAAAAATGTCTCCACTTTATCTTCTCCAAATCTTCTTAGATTTTCAATAATTTTTTCTACAGGCATTTCCTCGTCTAAATAGCTTTTTGAATAAAAATTATCAGCATAAGCTATAAGTTTTTCATATAGATTTGTAGGTATCATTTCTTCATTTCCAATATTAAGCGAAATGACCTCATCTTTTCTTAACCCTACTCCACAATGATTTCTACATACTCCCATATATTTTTCGTATTTAGTCCCCTTTAATAATTCAGCACCTACCACACCATGCATTGTGTATGGTTTATCGCCATAACAATAAATACTAGGAGCATTAACTTTAATTATTCCAATATCATGAAGCATTGAACCTTCAAAAAGAAATTCCTCATCTAATTTTAATTGTTTATTTTCATTTATTAATAGTGATTTCTTTGCAATAGGAAAACTATGTCGTAACAAAACATCTTTAGCTTTATCATTGTCTTTATACACTTCATCAATTATAGATGGATACTTATTAATATCAATCATGTTAGTCCTAATCTTAATTAATTATAGTTATTAACGGCTACAATATTTGCCTGAATTTCTTCAATTCCAAAATAATTAGAAACTGTTGGTTTAAATGCCAAATTAACTTTCCTTCCTTCTTTCAAAAAAGGATGTTCAATTTGTCTCCAAAGCATACCAGTTAACATTTTATTTGATTCATCTGAAAAAACAACTTTTAAATGTGCATTTTTAAGAATATATACTTTTTTAACTTCTAAATTTTTACAAAGTAAAATAGGCGCTGGATTTGCGCTTCCGTATGGAGAAAATAAATTAAGCTCATCAATAACATTCTTTGTTAAATCTTCAATAGTTAATTCAATGTCAGCTGTCACTTTACATGTACTATCAATATATTTAAATTTCTTTTCACAATATTTATTAAATTCACTTGCAAAAACTTTTATGCTTTCTCTTCTTATTGAAAGCCCACCTGCCATAGTATGACCTCCAAATTTTTCTAAATATGGAGATAAAGCTTCTAAGCATTCAATAACGCTAAAATTCTCTATTCCTCGCATAGAACCTTTATAAATTCCATCACCATCTAACCCTAACACAATTGACGGTTTATAGTACGTTTCTACTAATCTTTGAGCAACTATTCCTATAATTCCTGTGTGAAAGTTTGGGTGATATACACAAATTCCAGATGGTATATAGTCTAGTTTTTCAACCTGTTTAATAGCTTCTTTTTTAACTTGTTCTTCTATTTTTTGCCTTTGTGAATTTAATTTTTCTAATCTTTCAGCAATTCTTTTTGCGCGTTTCTCATCGTTAGTTGTTAAAAGCTCAGTTACTATTTCCCCTGAATCCATTCGGCCTGCAGCATTTAATCTTGGTCCAATACTAAAAGACACATCATACGACGTAACTTTTTTATTAATGCCTATTGAATTTTTTAATGCTATAAGCCCTACTCTTTTCGTATCATTTAAAAATTCCAATCCTTTTTTTGCAATTACTCTGTTAGGCCCCACAAGAGGTACCATATCACAAATTGTACCGATTGCAGCAAGATCAATAAATTCTTTCGGATCTTTTAAATTTTTAAAACCTATTTCTTCTAACCTTTTCTTTAACGCTATAATTAGGTACCACACGAGCCCAGCGGTACAAAGCTCATATCCTGTAAAACCACACCCTTCTTGTTTTGGGTTAATAAATGAATCTGAATTAGGATCGTTTTGTCCTACATGGTGATGGTCTACTATAAGCACTTTTAATCCATTATCCTTTGCATACATAACTTGTTTTTGATTAGTTGTTCCATAATCTAATGATAACAAAAGCGCTGCACCATCTTTTTTGGCATCATCAATCATTCTCTCATTTAAGCCATACCCCTCAGAGAATCTATCTGGTACATATATTTTTGATTTAATATTTAAAGAACTTAAGAAATTTTGCATTTGTGAAGATGATGTTAACCCATCTACATCAAAATCACAGCAAATAGCCACATTATCATTATTCTTAATAGCTTCAACTAATAGATTTAAAGCTTTATCCATATCCTTAATTAAAGAAGGATTAGGTAAACCTGATTTAAAAGTAGGATTTATAAAATGTGATATTTCAGTGTCATCATTATATCCTCTTGAAGCTAAAATATTTGATGTAATTTCCGATAAATTAAACTTATCCCTTATTTTTTTTGCAACTTCACTTTTTTTATCACGTAAAATAATTTTTTTATTATTAAAAGACATAAGTGGCATAATTTTCCCTACATTATAACTTTATTAAATTTTTAATTATAAGTGATAATAATAAAACAAATTAGTTATCATGTAAAATACTCGCTAAAGACGCTACCTGATATTTTCTTA
The DNA here is from genome assembly GCA_927798255.1 of uncultured bacterium. Lineage (GTDB taxonomy): Bacteria > Bdellovibrionota_C > UBA2361 > UBA2361 > CAKMMH01 > CAKMMH01. The sequence goes on from CAKMMH010000043.1 coordinate 5,209, forward strand.
TCTTTTAATAAGTTAAATAGGTATTTTTTAAATGGATAATAAGTTTTAATATCTTTAATATTTTCAGATGTAAAAAGTTTTTCATTTAATAACATTTCTCTTACTATATTATCAACTACAAGTGTTTCAAACGCTATTACCTTTCCACTAACTCCAGTATTTTCACAACTTTTACAACCACATGAACTATAAACATCTATCCCTACTGCATTACTTAGTTCATTTTCTTTTTTAGCACAACTTAAGCACATCTTAGGAAGTAATTCTTGATATGAAAGAAATTTTAAGGCTTGTGCCATATCAATTGTATTAACATTTAATGATTTTAGTCTTAAAAATATTTCGACAATATTTCCAGCATGAATAGTAGATATCACTTTATGACCACTAAAAACTGCTTGAAGAAGATAACTTGCACTAATTTTATCTCTAATTTCGCCTAGCATTATAACATCTGGGTCTTGTCTTAAAATAGCACATAACGCGTCTTTATAATCAAATCCCTTTCTAACATTCAAAGAAGTTTGCGATATTCCGTCAATTGCAAGTTCTACAGGGTCTTCTACAGTTACAACATTTAATCCTTTATCTTTTAAGTAACTAAGCATCGCATAAAGAGTAGTAGTTTTTCCAGACCCAGTAGGTCCTGCGCATAGCATTGCCCCTCCTTTTATATCCAAAAAGTCTTTAATTTGATACAATACATCATTTGCAATTCCTAAATCACTAATATTTGTCATCGATTTAAAAGAATGGAATCTTAGGACAGCTTTTTCACCAAATATTGTTGGCATTAAACTTACCCTAACTGAAACATTTTTAAGATCAGGAATAATAAACCACCCGTCTTGAGGAAAATCTCGTTTATCTAATTCTAGCTTTGATAAGACTTTACTTCTTCTTATTAATACGACATGTTGGCTTTTTAATAATTTAAAATCATTTAAGAAAACAAAACTTCTATTTACTCTTAATTTTATTAACGTTGTATCTGCTGTTGGAATAATATGTAAATCAGATGCGCCAATAGATATAGAATACTTTATAATATCTTCTAAGAACCGCCCTTCATCATTAGTTGCTTGTTTAAAAAAACTTTTTTCCTCAAATTTTTGCTCTTCCTCATCAATTTTAGCCTTCGTTTCTAATTTTTGAACACTATCCTTTATTATATTTTCATCTGAATTATATACTGCAAAAATAATACTTAAAAAATTATTACTTCTAACTAGGATATCTTTAATTGTATAATTTGTTAAGAATCTTAAAGAATCTATCGTATCAATACTTAATCTTTTATTTGAAGCTACAGTAAGAATTGTTTGATGATTATTTTTTAACAGTGTTAACGGCAAAACGTTAAATTTTATTGCATCTTCATATTTTATTAAAGCTCTTGCATTTTTATCAGAATTTTTTTTCATTAAATTTAGAAGTTCTTGTTCTCCTAAATTATTATTTGTTATTTCTTTATTATTTGTTGTAATTAAATCTATATTCATACAAGCTATTAAATTATTCCTTTAATAGCTTATCGATAAAAATTTAAAAATGATGCCTTATGTAAAGTCTAATTAAAATTCAGAAATTAACGGATCAGTTCCATTATTAAACTCTCTATAATCTGATATTCCATCATTATCTGTATCTTTAGTATAAGGATTAGTTCCAAGTACTCTTTCAAGTTCATCACTAAGCCCATCATTATTAGAATCTATAGCAACAGCGTTATTTAAAGCGTTATTAATGTCCTCTGGACTTACCCTATCATAAAGTCTTGTTCTTTGGATATATGGAAATGAAGTTGACGAATTAACATCTGTATCTAATTCTAATTCAAGTACATCTGAGTATCCATCACCATCACTATCTTGAAACATTGAATCATCATTCATATCTTCATCATCAGAATCGTTGTCAATATCATCATTGCCATACAATGTATTAAAATCATTATCTGAATCATTATCGTTAAATGCATTACCAAGCCAGTTATAATTTTCTCCTTCTTGAGATAAATCCTCTAAATCTTCGAGTAAATTATTCATATTTAAACGAGCTTTAACATTCTGACTACTTCCTTGCACGATATCATCACCATCTTCTTCTTCATCAAATGAATCAGCACCATATAAATCATCTGTGAACTCATCAGTATTAATAGGCGTTCTAGTTGGGGTTCTCGTTGTATCCCCCTCATCTTCACCTCCTTCTTCACCTCCATCTTCATCTCCTTCTTCATCTCCTTCTTCATATCCTTCTTCAGTCGCTGTCGCAGTTGGAGTGCTAGTAGGTTGCTCTTCAAATAAAATATAATCTTCTCTACAACCTTTTGTTGCGCTAAGAGACATATAACAAAATATCAAAAGAACGATACTTAAAATTTTTTTCATAGAAAAACCTTTCAAAATAAAGTTATTAAATCCATATTAGAAAAATATTACTACTATACTAACTATATATTTGATAAAAAAAACTGAATAAAGGATTTAAAAAAATTACTTTTTACTGTAAATTTTTGTAAAATTTATGTAAATTATCGGAAACAAAAGAAGATTTTTATTATCTAAATTTACATGACAAACGAAAATTATAATAATAAGAAAAAAGAATGGAAAATTAGAGCAAGCAAGAAACAAGCAATTGTTCCTAATTATTTTGAAGTGTATCCTAATAAAGTTGAAATAATTTGCGGCAACTGCAATCATGCTTACAGTAGAAGTCTTATTATTAATCTTGATGAACCAACGTTTGTTTGTCCAAATTGTGGTGTAAAGAATTGGATTCCATTAAAATATGATTTAAAATAACAAGCTAATAACAATCTTTTTGTTTTTTACGTTATTATTTAAAACATATAGTATATTTATAGCAATAAATTATATTAAAAAGGTAATATTAATATTAAAAAATGAGCTTCATAGATGGATTTTACACATTTAACATAGATTTAGTGAATGTTGAAAATAACATTTATGATAAGTTATTTTTAAAAATCCCCAAGCACCCTAATGAATCATTTGAAGAACTTATAAGTAAAGTGCTAGCTTATTGCCATTCATATAAAAAAGAGCTTACATTCTCAGACGGATACTTTTCCCCGTCAGACCCAACTATTTGGCAAAAAGATGTCATAGGAAATATTTTATCTTGGATACAAGTTGGAGCCCCTTCTTATAAAAAAATTCATAAAGCAATTCAGCAAAACTCAGAATCAACATTTAAAATTTATTTTTATGACGAAAAAGAACCTAATGAATTTTGTTATGATTTTCGTTCTGTGAAAACACAAGATTTTAACAAAATTAAATTTTTTTTAATTGATAATGAATTTGTAGAGAAACTAACAGAAAACATATCAACTAGAATGAATTGGAATATTAGCTTTATTGACGATATGTTATACCTTCATTGGGATAAACTAGAATTTGAAAGCAAAATTGTTGAGTTAAATATTTGGGATATTTACCAAGAAACAATTGCAAACTTGTAATATCAATTTTTCTTAATGATTAAAAAATTTAACTTTAAAAATTGAAAAGAACATATTTAAAGGATCTCTAACTCCTTTAACCTTAGAGCCTTTAATATTATTCCAAACTACAGGCACTTCTTTTATTGAAAATCCATTTTTCTTAGCTTTATGCAAAATCTCAATATCAAAAGCAAAACCATCAAGAGATTGATTCGCAAAAACAATATCTGCTGCCTTTTTACTAAACAATTTAAAGCCACATTGCATATCAGTTAAATCTAATCCTAGTATTTTGTTGACTAAAAAATTAAATATTCTTCCTCTAAATTTACAAAAAGCACTAGTCTTAATTATTGAATCCTTCATCGTACGAGAAGCTATTACGACATCATTTCCATTTTTAAGTTCTGGAAGCATTTTTAATATTTCTTTAAAAGGAGTAGCGCCATCTGCATCAGCAAACATCTTATAATCACCAATTGCCTCTAACATACCTGTTTTTACAGCAAACCCCTTCCCTTTATTCTCTGAATTATTAATTAATTTAATGTTTTTAAAATCTGTAAAAAAATCCTTTATAACATTTACAGTATTATCCTTACTTCCATCATTAACGACAATAACTTCAGAATCGATGTCATTTTCATTAAGAAAAGTTTTAAGATCAAGAAGCATTGCGGGCAACCTCTCTGCTTCATTATATGCTGGTATAACAATTGATAGCTTCATAATTAATCTGTATAATAACTAACGTTTTAGTAATTTTAACATTTTTTTTAATATTTAAACACATAAAATTTATATTTTTCGATTAACTGTATAAAAGGACTCTTGTATGTACAAAAAAATATGTTTTTATGCATTAAGAACCATTATAAACATAAAAATTAGTAACTTTTGATATAAGGAGACAACAATATGGAGGAACCAAAAACATACCAAACTAAACTTGTTAGTGACAAATTTAGTGCATTTTCAATTTTAAGCGATGCTTGGGACGTAACAAAAATTAAAAAGGTTAAATCAAGAATAATTTTATCATTAATAAAATACGAAATTTTATCATATTTAGCAGTAATTTTTTTTATATTTATAAGTTTCATGGTAACTTTAACGATTTATCCAAATCTTGCAGAAGTGCCAGAGAATGGACCTGATCCACTTATGTCCCCTAATAGATATATATTATCATGTTTGCCATCACTTTTAGGAGTAATTATATCCCCATTAATTTGGCAAAGATCACTAAATTTAATTAGATATGGTGAAATTAATTATAAAAGATTATTTAGAAATTTAAAAAATCCACTAATTTATATAACATCATGCGTTGGAATATATATCCTAGGATTAGTATTACCTATTATCTTAACATTTACATCAGGATTTTTAATCGAGAAAATATTCTCACCAAGCATAGATAATGATAGGCTATACGGCCTATGTTTTTTAGTTTCTGTCCCTATCACTGTGATCATATCATTCTTAACAATGTTTACAAATATCATAGTATTAGAAAAGACTTGCAAAAAATTTAAAGATATTTTTACTAGTATGCTTATTTCAGCATCTCATGTTAGAAAACACTTTCTAACGTACCTTGGGTTAACAATTATAACATTTATATTAGCATTTTTATCAATATTAACAATTGGAATTGGATTTTTATGGACATTACCACTTATAATGAATATGTTTGCTGTAGCATATGAAAAAGAAAATTTTTAATATTTAAAATTTATTCTACAATAATATTTCTAAATTAACCTTTAAAGGCGCTTTTTAAGCGCCTTTTTCCTTTTATATTTTTGATATTTCTAGACTTTTTTTAAGTCTTAGAGTAAACTTTTTAAACAATATGGAGCTTATAAAACCTATTAACAAAACTATTTTAGATAAAATAAATAAAAATGAAGGAGCCACATTTTTAACTATTCAAGAAAGTAGTTATCAAAAAGAATTTATTACTAATGAGATATTATCAAAATTTCCAAATAAAGAAGTTATTAAAGTAAGAAGCGATGAGTTAAATTTAAAAAAAATTGAGTCACTATCTATAAATCTTTATGAAATATCGATTCTTTGCCCAATTAAAATCTTTATCTTAGAAGATATAAATGAAATAAAAACTGAAATTCAAAAAAAACTTTTAGAACTCCTATCTGTAATTCCTGAATATGTTATTGTTATCTTAACAGCAAAAACTATTAATAAAACAAATCCTATATATAAACAATATGCTAAAAACAACCTTATTATTGATAACACTGTTACACAAATCGATATAGAAAAATGGATAACGACAGAGCTAAAAAGAATTAATTTAAAAGATTACCCCGCAAACCTTCCATCATTAATTATTCAATCCGGTGAAAATAATATTGATGCTATAAGTGAAATTTTAAATTACTTAGAAATTTATATAAAAGAAGATAAGATTACGCTTCAAGAATATGAAAAATTATTTCCATCAAAAAATACAATTT
>CAKMMH010000044.1 GCA_927798255.1 uncultured bacterium
AACTTCTACTAAAGAAAGTAAAACAGTAAGTGCTAAAAGCAAAGCTTTAGATGATCAAAGAGTTAAAACGACTACTAAAGTAGCTAGAGCCTCTAAAGGTAGTTCTGTAGAAAAAAAACAAGTTAATAAAGCAAGTAGCTCAAAAACTGTAAAATCAAATAATAAACAAAATGATTCTAAAATTTCAAAAATAATAAAAGATGCAAAGGGTGTTGAAAAAAGCACTTCTCTAAAAGAAAAGAAAACTCAAGCTAATGAAGCTAATAATTCAAAGAAAAAAGATGCTTCTTCATTAAAACCTTCAACTGGTAAAGTTACTAAAATTAAAGTTCGAGGTAAGGCATCGTTACTTTTATTAAGAAAAAGAAAAAATCAAAATAAAGATGATGATAAATATGAACAAAAAGTTAGCGCAAATGACAGACGAAAAAAATACTTAGATGATGATTATGATGCATTTGATGATGAAGAATCAATCGCTGATTCTAAATTCGATGATGTGTTATCTGATTTTAGTGGCGATGATTCAGATTTTTTAGATGTAGGCGCTGATGATTTTTCAGATAGTGATGATTTTGACGCTTTAGATTTTTCTGTTAAAACTTCTGAAACGACTGATAGTTTAATAGGCAAAAATACAGACCCTATAAGACTATATTTAAAAGAAATGGGAAACGTTAGCCTTTTAACAAGAGAAGGTGAAGTAGCTATCGCTAAAAAAATTGAGGAAGGTGAAAAGGTTGTTAGAGATGAAATATTACGTCAACCACTAACTTTACGATATGTTCTTAATTTATTTGAGCAACTTAGAAATTTAGAAATTAGACCTCGTGATTTGTTTAAAGAAGATGATGTTGAGGAGGAAGAAGATATTGATTCTGATGATGAATCTGATGAAAAAACTGAAGAAGAGTTAGAAAGGATCAATCAAGAAGAAGAAAATGAAAGAAAACAAATCTTAAAGCAGCAAGGTAAATTTAAGAATGCGTTAACTGAAATTGAAGATAGCTTTGCAGAAATTTTATCATTAAGAAAAAAATACAAACCTAATGATGATGCGTATAAAAAATATAATAAGGTTGTTGCAAAGACAATGTCTAAAGTTGTCGATTTTAATTTAAACGCAAAACAGTTTCTTCATATTAAAGAGTATATAAAAAATACATTTAAAGAAATTAAACAAATTAGAAGAGATATTAAAAGACTTGAAAAATCTACGTCTTTAACTAGAAATGAACTTTTAACCGATGTATTAAAAGATTTAACATCTAATAATGCTAACACTTTTAAGAATGTTACAAAGAGATTAAAATTAAAAGCTAGCGAAGGGCGTGACTTAGCTGAAAAGCTTAAAAATATTAAAGATGTTATTGATAAATATGAAAATTTAACATTGATGGAATTTGATAATTTTATATCTTCATCAAGAGCACTTTGTGATGGTGAAATTAGAGCTTCTGAAGCAAAAAGAGATTTAGTAGAGGCAAATTTACGACTAGTTGTTTCTATCGCTAAAAAATATACCAATAGAGGCCTTCAGTTTCTTGATTTAATTCAAGAAGGAAATATTGGATTAATGAAAGCGGTTGATAAATTTGAATATCAAAGAGGATTTAAGTTTTCTACTTATGCAACTTGGTGGATTAGACAAGCAATTACTAGAGCAATTGCTGACCAGGCAAGAATAATTCGTATTCCTGTTCATATGATTGAAACAATCAACAAGGTAATTCGTACGTCTCGTCAACTTGTTCAAGAGCTTGGACGTGAGGCAACTCCTGAAGAGATGGCTGCTAAAATGGGAATACCAGTTGATAAAGTTAGAAAAGTATTAAAAATAGCTAAAGAGCCTGTATCTTTAGAAACTCCAATTGGTGAGGAAGATGATTCTCATTTAGGAGATTTTATTGAAGATAAGAAAGCTCAATGCCCATCAAGTGCAGTCGTTAACACTAATCTTCAAGAGCAAACAAGAAAAGTTTTAGAGACTTTAACTCCAAGAGAAGAGAAAGTTTTAAGAATGCGTTTTGGTATTGGTGAAAAAAGTGATCATACATTAGAAGAAGTCGGACAAAATTTTGATGTTACAAGGGAACGTATAAGACAGATTGAAGCTAAAGCTTTAAGAAAGCTTAGAAATCCTAGCAGAAGTAAAAAATTAAGAGGGTTTGTAGGCTAGCGTCTCATTAATTTATTTTTTTAAAAGGATTTTCTTTACAATATGAATAAAAATTTGTTTTTTTCTGTTTTGTGTTTATCGAGTATAATGGTTTCTTCGTGTGGAAAATATGCCCCACCTATTCCACCAGAAGTATTAGCTCCTAAGGCTGTATATGATATAGAAGCTATGGCTTATGAGCGTGGAGTCGTATTAAAATGGAAAGGGAATACAAATGATAAACGTTCAAAAGAATTAAAAACGATGAACGGATATTATGTTGAAAGAGCTTGTTTACAAGATGATGATTTGTTAAATGCTAGTATCGATTCAAATGTTTCAACCAAGCTTGACTATAAAGTATTATCAATTGTAAATGACAATCAAGTATCAATAAGAGAAAAGTTAAGAGAAGATGCAAAAAATCGTGGAGAGTCTTCAAGACGTGTAAAAGTACCAAGCGAGAAGTTAAAGTTTAATTATGTTGATAGTACTATAAAGTATAATGACTTATGTTATTACAAGATCACACCGTTTAATCAAGGTAATGTAAGAGGTGATGAGAGTAGTCCAATAAAAGTAAAATTTAAAGGACAAGATAGCTTTATAATAATTACTAGTAAGAATTCTTCTAAGCATCAAAAAGTTACTTTTGATAATTAGTGTTTAATTAATATTTATTTATTTATTTTATATTATGTATAATGGTATTTTTTCTGCGCTCGTAACACCTTTTTTAAGTGATTCATTAAAGATAGATTATGATTCATTAAAAAATTTAATTAATTATCAAGTTGAAAATAGCATTTCTGGATTAGTAGTTTGTGGGTCTACTGGTGAAGCTGCAACTCTAAGTAGAGATGAGTATTTGGAGGTATTACAGTTTGTTAAAGATACGGTTAAAAGTAAAAAAGTTAATAATAGCTTTAAGTTAATAGCAGGTGTTGGTAGTAATAATACTGCCTTTGGCGTAGAAATTGCAAAAGAAGTTAATAAAATAATGTATGATGCATATTTAGTTGTAGCACCACCTTATAATAAACCTACGCAAGAGGGGATTTATCAACATATAAAAAGTATAAAGATAGCTTCAGACGCTGATATTATAGCTTATAATGTTCCAGGAAGGACAGTTTCTAATATTTTACCACAAACTGTAAAAAGACTTGCACAGGATAAAATCATTGTTGGATTAAAAGAAGCGTCTGGAAATTTTTCACAGTTAAATGATGTTCTTTCACTTTGCAGAGATGAAATTGATGTGCTTTTAGGAGAAGATGCTTTTATTTTTCCTTCTTTATCAATTGGTGCAAAAGGTGGAATAAGTGTTGTATCTAATGTTTTTCCTAAAGAAATGATGGATATATATAAATTGTCATTAGACTGTAGTGATTTGAACAAAGCAAAAGAGTTGCATTTCAAATTGCTTCCTTTTATTCATTTACTTTTTTCAGAATCAAACCCGATTCCTGTTAAATACGCCCTTTATAAAAAGGGAATTATAAATTCTTATGAAGTAAGACTTCCTCTTACAAAAGCTACTAAGGAAACGCAAGAAAAAATAGATAACTTCTTGAATAATATAGATAATATATAAAAAATACAAATGACACTTAAAATAGTGTATTGTTAAAAATCTAAACGCCTGTTATAAAATTATTAGTTATATTTTTTTGATTAATTAAAAAATAAAAACAGTTTTTTGTATTTTTATTACTAAAAAAAATATGTTTTATTTTGATGTTTTTTTTAGTAATGGAAACATAATTTAAAAGAATTATTTAAGTATGATTAAAAGAGAAAAATCAAATTATGTTATTCAGTCAGTATCTCATGCTTTAGATGTATTAGATTCTTTAACTGAAGCTGGTAAAGAAGTCGGCGTAACAGAACTTGCTACTAAACTTGGGCTTCAAAAAAATAATATTTTTAGAATACTAGCTACTCTAGAGCTTAGAGGTTATGTAGAACAAAATATTGAAACAGAAGGTTATGCACTAGGAGTGAAAGCTTTAGAACTTGGACAATCTTATTTGGCACAAAGTGACCTAATAATTCGTTCTTTACCATACATTAAAAAACTTACTGAAGAACTTGGTGAGACTGCAAGCTTGGCCGTTTTACAAGGTACTCGTGTGCAATATCCAGTAAGTATTGCATCAAATAAAAATGTTAAAATTTCTTCAAGATATGGTGTTTCTTTCGATGCTAAAAATATTTCTGTAGGAAGATTATTGCTTTCAAGTTTGTCAGATAGTATTTTAGATGAACTTTTTGCAAATGATATGCAAACTAAAAAGCAAATTATAGAGTTAAGGCAGTCAAGCTCTAATATTGATGAATGTAAATCTGAAAGTGAAGTAGTTTGCATTTCAAAATTAATTTCTAACCATAGAGGCGTTGTAGGAGCTATAGAAGTTTTAATACCAAAATATAGAGCCAATATTGAAAGCGCGATGCCAATTATTAACCAAATTTCAAATGATTTATCAAAAGCATTAGGTGTTAATGCTACATTTAAGCCTAAATTACAGGCTAATATTGAGAAAGAACATTTGGCTTCTAGCTCAAAGTCTTACTAACTATATAATAGAATTTTAAAAAGAAAAGAAGGATATTTTTAGTTGTTTATAGTTGTTTTAATTCTTTCTTCTTGATTTAAATATTTATTATATTTTATAAGATTGTATTTATAAATAATTTTACTAGGTTTTAAAGGATTATGTGTGTTATGTAAATATTTTTTTTGCTAGTACATTTAATCCTTAAATTTTTATTAACTATACTTCTTTATCTTTATATGTTTATTTATCGTTAACAGTTAATAGGTTATTATAATATATCAGTTAATAATACTTTATTTTTAAAAGTAAAAAAGCATACACTTTATTATTAATTTTTTTTAATTTTATGTTTAATTTCAAAGCTTGAAGTCGGTGATTGGTGCGAAGATCTTTTTATTCCAAAAAACAAATACTATCAATTGCATGTGCGTCATCAAGCAGGTTTTGAGATACCACCTGTTTTAAAAGCAAGCAAAATTTTACCTAAGGAGCTACATGAAAGCAAAATTTATAAAATTAGTGAAAATGTTTATAGTGATGGAGTTGCAGATCATTTTGAAATTAACTCGAAGTGGGTTAAGGTAAGAGCTAGTGGGGTTTTAGTTCTTATATATTGGACAAAAGGTACTTACATACTTTATAAGGAAACGCTTGAAGCTATTAAAGATGATGGTATAAACTTGCGTTCTATAGAAACTAGAATTAATGGTATCCTTACACTAAGCTTTAAAAACGAGCTTGCAAATTTAGGAATTAAATTAAAGTATGTTGATAATGTTGAATATTCAATAAAGTTATATAATCAATAATAATTTATAATAAATTTAGTAATTTAAGAATATATATACTTCATTTTTATCTTTTAATGTTGTATAATTTACTAATGAGTAAAATTATAAGAAAAAGGCAAAAAGTTATAACTATCTTAATAGTTTTTATAGTCGTTTTTATAAGTTATTTAATATTAGCCCATGTTAATAGTAATGTTTTTAAATTTATAAGAAATAATAATAATAATTTTGATACTGTTTTTATAATAACAGTAGATACTCTTAGAAAAGATCATGTTTCGTTTTATGGGTATCCATATAAAACTACACCTTTTATTGATATGATTTCTAAAACGGGGACTGTTTTTGAGAATGCATACACCGTGTCATCACACACAGCTCCATCTCATACTTCTATGTTTACAGGTCTTTATCCTAGTAATCATGGGGTGCTTAGAAATCATGATTCACTTGCTAATGATATTTATAACATTAAAAAGCATTTTGAAAAAAATGGATTTAAAGTTGCAGGTTTTCCTGCTACTAATTTTTTAGAAGGGAAAATTTCTTTTGATAGTATTAAAGATAAATACAACGATGTAGTAAAAGGAAAGCAAGGCTGGTTTTTAACAGCTTCTCAAAATATTGAGAGAGCGAAAGCTTGGCTTACAAAAGAAACTTCTAAAAATGATAAAATTTTTTTCTGGCTTCATCTTTACGATGCTCATCAATGGCAAAAAAGAGGCCGTATGGATGAAAAATATTTCAAAACTATAGATGAACTTAAAAAAGATAATACTTATTATGATTATCAAATTAACAAATTAAATATACCTTTAGAATTTTATAACTCAAAAGATGACCTTTTAGAAAAAATTGCAACTTATGATGCAAAAATAAAAATGATTAACGATACCCTTTTAGACTTTTTCCAATTTATTATAAACAAGCGAAAAGGAGGCAAGTTTTTAATTATATTAACTTCAGACCACGGAGAAGGTCTTGGAAATCATAATTATGATAGTCATGGAAAATATTTATATAACGAACAAATAAAAGTGCCTTTAGTTTTTTGGTCTAACACAAAACTAATTCCACAAAAACGAGAAGATTCTTTTATTAGTAGTATTGATTTATTTGCAACTATTGTTGATTTAGTGAATATCCCATTAAGTAGTGATGAACTTAAGAATCAAGATGGAATTTCATATAAAGATATTATAACAAATGATTCAAATCACAATTTGTATGAAAAAAGAAAGTTTTGTATTTCTGAGCGCCGTCCCAAAGATGAAACAGAGCTTAGAAAATCTTGGATAGATGGAAGGGTAAATTGTATAGTAGATAAAAAAGGAAAGTACATTTATAATGAAAAAGGAAAAGATGAATTTTTTGATTTAGAAAATGATTCTTTTGAGTTAAGCAATATTATTTCTGATAAACAAAGTTTAGCAAATTCTTATAATAAAAAATTAAGTTATGAAACTAGTAAATTTAAAAGTGTGGATATAAAAAATCAAAATCTCACACCTAAAGAAGTTAAAGAATTAAAAGCGTTAGGATATTTATAAAATTAGGAGTTGTTATTTTATGGATAATTTTAATAAAGGAAGACGAAATTTTTTAAAAAGTGAAATAATTGGAAGGTGCATGCTAGGCGCAAGTAGTATTCCTTTTAAAAAAAGTTTTGCAGACACAAATAATGAAAATGATAACAAGAAAAATTTAAGAAAAACTACTTCTAAGAAAGAGAAAGTAATTATATTAGGCATTGATGGCATGGACCCTAATCTTCTAAAACAGTTTACACAAGAAGGGGTAATGCCAACATTTAAAGAGTATATTGAAAAAAATTATTTTAGCCCACTTGGTACTACTGTTCCTCCTCAAAGCCCTGTTGCTTGGGCTTCATTTATTACAGGAATGTACCCAGGAAAACATGGTATATTTGATTTTGTACATCGTGAAGCGTCTAGTTTTTCACCATTCTTGTCAACTTCAAAATCAACAGATTCAGGTACAAATTTAAAAATAGGAAACTATAATATTCCGTTAAAAAGCGGTAAAGTTGAACTTTTAAGGCGTGGCACACCTTTTTGGAAATATTTAAAAGATAATGGTATTTACTCTACAATGTTTAGAGTGCCAGCTAATTTTCCAGTTGCAGATAAAGATACTACGACAATAAGTGGAATGGGGACTCCTGATTTACTTGGTTCTTATGGTACTTTTACGGTTTTTGCAGAGAAAGAACCAAAGCTTATTTCAGAGCTTAGTGGAGGAAGAATTGTAAAACTATCTTCTCCTACATACACATTTAAAACAAAAATTGAAGGACCAGTTAATTCATTTAAAGTTAAAAGTGAAGTATCAAAAATCGATTTTACAATCGATAAGGATGTAGAAAATAAGATTGTAAGAATTAATCTTCAAGGAAATGAATACGTATTAGAAGAAGGTGAATGGTCACCTTGGATTCAGCTTAATTTTGAGCTTTTCCCAATAATTGGTTCTGTAAAAGGTATTGTTAGGTTTTATGTTCAAAAAGTGCAACCTGATCTTCAAATTTATATGACACCAATTAATGTTGATCCTGAGGAGCCTACACTTCCTCTTTGTTATCCAAAAGATTATTCAAAAGAACTTTATAAACATGTAGGTCGTTTTTATACTCAAGGATTCCCTGAAGATACAAAGGCACTATCAACTGGCGTGTTTACTTATGATGAATTCTTTGACCAAGGAAAGAAAGTATTAGAAGAAAACTTAGAGCTTTTTGATTATGAGTTTAATAAATTTAAAGATGGCGTATTTTTCTTTTATTTTACAAGTATTGATCAAAATTCACATATGCTTTTACATCTTATGGATGAAAAGCATAATCTTTACGATCCAAAAGCAAAGGAAGAACTTAAAAATTCAATGCGTTATTATTACAGTGAAATGGATAAGGTACTTAAAAAGACTCTTAGCAAAGTTGATAAAGATACAACATTAATTGTTATGTCAGACCATGGATTTGCTCCTTTTTATAAAGAATTTAATTTAAGCACATGGCTTGTAGAAAATGGCTATACTGAAGTTACTGACAAAGAGAAGTATTATGATAGTGAATATTACGATTATGTTGACTGGAGTAAAACTCAAGCTTATGCAATGGGTATAAATAGTATTTACTTAAATTTAAAAGGAAGAGAAAAGAATGGATCTTTAAGTGAAAGTGAAGCTAAAAAAGTTAAGGAAAAGCTTATTAAAGATTTAGAAAGCGTAGTTGATCCTCAAACAAAACTTCATCCTATTACTAAAGCTTATGATGCTACAGATTACTTCCATAGTGACTTTAAAGACATTGCGCCTGATATTATTGTTGGATATAACTCAGGATATAGAATTTCAGATGGTGCATGTCTTGGAAAATTTCCAAAAGAAATTTTTGCGATAAGAACAAATAAATGGGCAGCAGATCACTGTATGGATCCAAGTCATGTACCAGGAGTTTTCTTAACAAATAGAGAAGTAGTAAAGAAGAGTCCTCATATTGTTGATCTTGCACCATCAATTCTTAAATTATATGGAATAGAAACTCCAAAGGATATGGATGGTGAGAATATTTTTAATGTTTAATTTTTAGCTTAATGTTTAGAAATTTATATAATAAAACTATATCGGTTTTAGAGTTTTTAGGACTTACGATACTTTCTTTTTCTAGGTTTTTTACAGGAAAAGCTAGGTATAGAAAAAAAGATTTGTTATTAGTTTTTTATGAATCTGGACCTGCTTCTATTGGAATAGTCTGTTTAATTAGTCTTCTTGTAGGCCTTATTTTAGCTTATATTGGTTCAATTCAGCTTGAACAATTTGGAGCTGTTATTTATATCGCAGATCTTGTAGGCTTGGCGATGCTACGCGAGATGGGAGCTATTATGACAAGTATTATAATGGCAGGTCGGACAGGAGCTTCTTTTGCTGCATCAATTGCGACAATGGAAGCAAATGAAGAAATTGATGCTCTTAAAACTACTGGGATTTCGCCAATTGATTTTTTAGTCGTTCCTAGAGTTATATCCTTTATAATTTGTTTCCCGTTTCTTTGTATTGTTTCAGATTTAGTTGGTATTTTAGGTGGAGCAATTGTTGGCGTCTCATCTTTTGAAATTTCTCCAATAAGATATTTTGAACAGACAATTTTGAGGGTAGATTTAACTGATTTTTTTATAGGGCTAGTAAAAAGTATATTTTTTGGAATTATAGTTTCTCTTTCTGCATGTTATTTTGGAATAAAGAGTAAAAGAACTGCAGAAGGCGTTGGAAATGCAACGACATCATCAGTTGTAGTTTCAATTGTATTAATAATAATTTGTGATGCTATATTTGCAGTACTTACTAGCGTATTAGGTATTTAATCTTATGAATAGAGTTTGTCTTAATATAGAAAATTTAACAATGAAATATGAGGATAAACTCATACAGGAAAACTTAACATTTCCTATTTACGAGGGCGACATATTTGTTGTTATGGGAGGAAGTGGTTGCGGAAAAAGTACGCTTTTAAGACATCTTGTGGGGCTTAAAAGACCAAGTAGCGGCAAAGTTTTTATTTACAATGAAAGTCTATGGGATTTAGACGAAGATAAAAGACAAGATATTTTAAGAGAGTTTGGAGTAAGTTTTCAAAGCGGCGCACTTTGGACATCTATGACATTAAAGGAAAATGTATCTCTTTCGCTTGAAGAATATACAAATTATTCTAAAAATGAGATTTCTGAAATTGCAAAACAAAAATTATCTCTTGTTGGATTGTCTGGTTTTGAAGATTATTATCCATTTGAAATAAGTGGTGGTATGAAAAAAAGAGCGGGGATTGCAAGAGCAATGGCATTAGATCCTAAGGTGTTATTTTTAGATGAGCCATCTGCGGGGCTTGATCCAATATCATCTAAAAATTTAGATGATTTAATTATAAAATTAAATAAAGAAGAAGGGGTAACAGTTGTGATTATAACTCATGAGCTTGACAGTATTTTTAGAATAGGCACTAACTCTGTTTTTTTAGATGCCGAAACAAAAACTATGCAAGGTTATGGTTCACCTAAAGAATTACTTGAAAATGGGTGCGAAAAAGTTAGGAGATTTTTACAAAGAGGAGAGCTTTAGAAAAAATGGATACTAATAAAAAAGCGCTTTTAATAGGAATTTTTATCGTTTTAATAACAGCTATATTTATTATATCAGTTGGAGTTTTAGGGTCAGGTTCTTTTTTTACTAATAAAGTAAAATATATTATGTATTTTAATGATTCTGTTAAAGGACTTAAAAAAGGCGCAAAAGTTGCTTTTAAAGGTGTTACAGTTGGAGAGGTGCATGAGATTAATATTATACTTAATCAAGCATCATTTGAAGCAGTAAACCAAGTCGTTGTTCAAATTGATAGAAATAGACTTAAAAGTTATGATGATAAACTTTTTGATTTTGGGTATGGCGTTAAGAAGATGACTCAAAAATTAATTAAAAAAGGCTTAAAAGCACAGTTACAAAATTAAAGTATAGTAACGGGTGTATTAATGATTAATT
>CAKMMH010000045.1 GCA_927798255.1 uncultured bacterium
GATTTTGATAATAAATTTCCTCCGAATTTTGTAGATAAAAATGGTGATTATATAGAAATACCAACGCTTCCTTCAGGACTATCTCAAATTACACAAACTTTAAATAAGATTCCTCTTGATCATATTCTTAGTAAGTTTTCTAAAATTTTAGATAATTTAGAAAAAGTTACATCTAATGATGCAATTTCTAATATAATTGATAATCTTGATAAAACCATCAAAAATTTAGAAAATACAACTAATGAGGTTAATAGTGTATTTAAAAAAGTAGATGTAGAAATTTTACCTATAATGAAAAATTTAGATGAAATGGTAAAAGAAGCTAAAGAAACATTTATAGAATTAAAAGATGTTACAGCTAATTTAAATGATATGTCATCTGATGATTCAAAATTTCGTTATGATTTAGAAAAAACTATGGAAGCACTAACACGTGCTTCAAAATCAGTAGAAACACTAACTGATTACTTAAATAGGAATCCTAATGCTGTTATTTTTGGGAAATAGAATTTTTTGATAAAGGCGGGTACTATGAAAAAATTTTGTATATTTTTATTTTTACTTTTTTCTCTTTCTTCTTGTTTTTCGAGAAAAACGAATTATTACATGTTAGATTATAAAGACAATCCTAAAAAAACAGAGATATCATAGGAAATTCCATCAAACTTTATTATACAAGTAGGACCTGTTGAAATTTTAGATTATTTAAAAAGAGATCAAGTTATAATTAAAGAAGGGGATAATAAGATAAGAATCTCGGATAGAGATTTATGGATTACAAGTTTAGATAATCAAATAAAAAGTGTATTAAAACTAGGTCTTTCAAAATATGTTACTACTGATAGTAATTTTAAGAATAAATCAGTAGAAATTTGTGAATACCCATGTATGAATTTAAGAGATGGAAAGGAGAGATTAAAACTAACTCTTAGTGTAAATTCATTTGAATATGATAAGAGCTTAGATAAAGTGTTATTTAATGGGACGCTAAAGCTTTATTTTAATAATAATCTATTAGATAGCAAAGTTATTAATTTTACTGATGACCTTTCAAGTTCATCTTATGAAGAAATTACAAAATCCATGAGTGAAGTTTTAGGAAAACTTGTAAGAAGCTCAGTTAAGATGATTTGTAAAAATAATTAATAATTACTAAAATATTTATCTTTTAATATATCTGCTGCCCTGTGAGCGCCTTCTCTTAGGGCATCAATTTTTTCTTGCTGAGTAGATCTTATATTTTCTCTATTATTCCATGCGTAAAGTAATGTTTTACAAAGTGTGTCGTAATTTACCTTATTTAATTCAAGGCTTAGCTCTGGTGTGTTTAGATGTCTCATATATCCTCTAACTTTTGGAGCATAAATTAAACCAATAATAGGAGATTTAACAGCTGATGCTAAAATTAACGAGTGAAATCTCATACCGACAAACACCTCGCATCTTCTCATAATAGCTTGTATGTCATGACTTAAATATTTTGAATTTGTAACTAATATTCCATCTGCGCTATCAGAAACTAACTTACAAACTTCTTCGTCCATAGGTTGTGTACAAAATATTACAGGTTTTATTTTTGCATTCTCATCTAAACTTAAAACTTCTATAGTATCTTTTACAGCTTTTGCTATCATTAACAAAAATTCATTTTTATCTTTAATCTTTTCATCATCTTTAAGCCATGAATCCATGTAACTTGTAACATTTACACCGATAAGTTTGGTGCTTTCATCAATATTATAATCTTCTTTTAAAATTTTAACTGCAACACTATCATCAGATACAGGATTTATAAACGCGCTATCACCAGTTAAAAGAATTTCGTTTTTAACACCAATTTCTTTTGCAAGGTTTTTGCTATCATTTTCTCTAAACATTATAAGGTCACAGTTATTAAGTAGATATTTAGCCATAAACCTACTTAATTTTGATGGAAAGGGACCAATACCTGAGTTATAACAAACTAGTTTACATTTACAAATCTTTGCAATAGGAACGAGAAAAAATAAAGTAATTAAATAGTTAAACGCGGGATTTAAAAGTTTCTTTCCGAAAATAATTCCATCACAAATAAGTGCTACATCACTTTTTAATAAACATTTAATAGTGGGAATTCCTAAAAGTCTGATGCTTCCAGTCCAAGGCATAACATCTATTGCTTTTAAATTATATTTTGGTTCATAATGCTTCTTCATCCAAGTATGATACACAGCTGGTGCATAAAAAAGAGTATTTGGTAATTTTTTACTTAATGATTCTAAAATACTTGATAATATTGCTCCATCTCCTAAATTTCTTCCTGAATTGTTTCCAAGCAGTGTTATAACTGGATATTTATTTTTCACTAAGAACTCCTTTTAATATGATAAAACAAGAGGTATTTATAACCTTTTTTAACAATATTTATGCTTGTTAATTATTAAAATTTATATTTAAATAATAAAAAGATATATTTGTTTTTAATAATCATATAGGTATTTTATGCGAAAAAATATTAAAATCAAGTTGTTAAGTAAAGTTATTAAGTATTTTATATTACTTAGTATTTTTTTATTTTTAACACCTCTTTATTCCTTTTCTCAAGGGACTATTAATGGCGAAAAAAAAAGCGATGACTTAGAATTTTTACCTGGAGAGGAAGTTATAACCAATACTGGTAAAAAGATGAATGTTTGGTCATCAAAGGGGACATTTAAACTTAATGGAAATGATGATAAAAACAATGAAAATATCGGCGCAAATCAAGTACCTCAACCTCAAGTAATAATAGTAAAAGAAAATAATGATAGGAGAAGGCGAAGAAGAAAGTAAAAATAAG
Source organism: uncultured bacterium (assembly GCA_927798255.1). Classification (GTDB taxonomy): domain Bacteria; phylum Bdellovibrionota_C; class UBA2361; order UBA2361; family CAKMMH01; genus CAKMMH01. Next base: position 2,819 of record CAKMMH010000045.1, read on the forward strand.
ATTTAAATTTTTCTATTTTTATAAATATTTATAAGGTGTTTTTTTATATGAAAAAAATTTTTACATTTATGTTTATATTTATTTTTATATTAGTTAATAATGCTGTTTGTAAAGAAAAGCTTCCTCAGCGTGGAGTTCTTATTAGCAGTCTTAGTAATGTCAGTGCAAATGATGTTAAAGTTCCACCTGTATGGGGAGGTGTAGCTCTTGATGGAACAAAAGAACCACCTATTTCTGCACAAATTGTCAAGAAATCTTCAACTAGCTGGGATCTTATGGCGGAAAATAATTCTAATGATAAATATATTTTCACGTTAGAATTTATACAATTCTCTGATGATGGCAAACAAGTAAAGAAAAATGTTTTTCCTTTTTCTTTAGAACCAAAAACTAACAAAACGTCAAAGATAGTACCAAGTGATAGAGGTGAAGACTATATTGTTAACATAATTTCTTGGAAAAGAATAGAAACAAAAAAAAATAAAACACAAAAAGAAATTAAAGCTGAGCAAGAAATTAAAGAAACAATTGAAGATAAAAAGTATACTAAGAAAAATAAATAATTCTTATGAACACTGAAAAATATATAGGTAATGGAAACCCAAATAGTGGTAGCGTAAGAAGTATAATGCTATTTCCTAATTCGTATGAAGTTGGAATGAGCAGTCTTGGATTTCATATAATCTATGAAATGATTGCTACAAATGAAAATTTTTCTGTTAAAAGAGCATTTATCGAAAACTTAAATGACAAGATTCTAACTTACGAAACAAATGAGTCACTTTATAATTTTGATATTATTTTTATAAGCTTATCATTTGAGCTTGATTATATAAATCTTTTTAAAGGATTAAGAAATTCAGGACTTCTTGCAGATTATAAAACAAGAGATAAAAAAAATTTCCCAATTCTCTTTATTGGAGGTCCCGCAGTTACTTTAAATCCAGAAATCATTGCAAATTATCTTGATGTCGTATATATAGGTGAGGCAGAAACTAATTTTAATATAATGTTAGATACTGTTTCAAATGGTGTTAAAAATAAATTACCAAGACAAGAAATTTTAAATTCACTTTATAAAATTGAAGGTTTATACATACCTTCAAATTTTAATCCTATTTATGATAATGAAAATAAATTTATAGGTTTTAAAGAACAAACTAGAATAAAAAGACAAATAAAAAAAGATTTAACACTTGGCGCAAGAAGTGTATTCGTAACAGAAAATAGAGCTTTTTCATCTGAATTTTTAATCGAAACTGGTAGGGGATGTGAGCAGGGTTGTAAGTTTTGTATGTCTACTACGACTTACAGACCTGTTAGGAAATTTAATAAAGATTTGCTTATAGAAAATATAAATAAATACAATAAATATTTTGAAAGTGTGGGATTAGTTGGGGCTGCTGTGTCATCACACCCTAAAATAAAGGAGCTTGCTAAAAGTATTTTAGATAGTAAAAGGCAAGCCTCTTTTAGTTCTCTTAGAGCTGATTATATAGACGATGAATTTTTAGAAATCCTTAAAAGAATGAATGTTAAAACTATTAGTTTAGCTCCTGAAGCTGGTAATGAACAACTTCGATTTAGCGTAGGTAAAAGAATTACTAATCAGTGTTTTTTTGATGTTATTAGAAAGTTATCAAATATTGTAAAAACAATACGATTTTATTTTATTGTTGGTCTTCCTAATGAAACAGAAGATGATGTAAAAACAATAATAAATTTTATAAAAGAAGCAAGACAAGTTTTAAAAGAATCAAAATCAAATGTGAAACTTGTATTATCAGTTAATCCTTTTATACCAAAAGCTTTTACACAATATGGTATATATCCGATGTTAGAAGAAAAAAGCTTAAAAAAAAGATTTGAATTACTAAAAAAAGACATCTATAAAATCTCTAATACTGACCTTAAAATAGAATCATTAAAAGAATCCTATGTACAAGGACTATTTTCAAGGGGTGATAGACGAGTAGGAGACTTACTATTTAAATTAGTTAATGAAGAAAGAGAAAGTATTGGGGAAATTTTACGAGAAGCTAAAAAAATCGATGTAGGTGATAAAAATTTATTTGAATATTATGTTTTTAATACTTTTTCTAAAGATGATGTAATGCCTTATCATATAATTGATTTTAGGTAAAATTTTCACTGTTTTCCTGTTTTTTACGACTAGCCACTGTTAATTTTACTAAAAAGAGTATAATCAATAATAATTCAATGCGTATAAATGCTAAAATATTTCCTTATTTGCATTTGCCTGAAAGGCAAATGTGTTAATAAGTTAGAATACTGTTAATAATAATATATACTTTGTGTAGAATACTTTAGCTAAAGACGATATTATGCCTTTTCATATAATCGATTTTACATCCTAGTATCGACGCTTTGCGTGTCTACTAAGGCTTGGCGCCACTACGTACGCTCGCGCGCTTCGTTTTATTTTACCCTAAAGGTAAAATCTTTCTAAATATACATTGAATATTATTTTTTTGTAATAGTGAATTTTTTTCAAATTAAAATAAATATACGCCAATATACTGTTATATAATGACGTATATTTAATTTTAATCATTAATCATTTGAAGCTTTAGCTAGAGGTTTTTTTGATGCTTTTTCGTTTTGATTATCAACTAAATCTTCTTTTTTAGTTGTAATCCCTAGAGCCTCAAAGATTAATCCTCTTATTTCATCTTTAACCTCAGGATGTTCATTAAAATAAAGCTTAGCTCCTTCTCTTCCTTGTCCTAAACGTTCTCCTTTATAAGAGTACCAAGCACCAGCTTTATCAACAAATCCATATTGTACGCCAAGATCTAATATTTCACCAACTTGGCTAATACCTTCATTAAATATTACATCAAACTCTGCTTCTCTAAATGGAGGAGCTACCTTATTTTTAACAACTTTTACTCTTACTCTATTTCCTGTCACATCAGAACTATCTTTGATTGATGCAATTTTTCTAATATCAAGTCTTACTGATGCATAGAATTTAAGAGCATTACCACCAGCAGTTGTTTCAGGAGAACCAAACATTACGCCGATTTTCATTCTTATTTGGTTAATAAATAATATTAGACAATTTGATTTTGAAGTAATTGCTGTAAGTTTTCTTAATGCCTTACTCATTAATCTTGCTTGCATTCCAGGTTGTTGATCTTCCATTTCGCCCTCAATTTCAGCTTTTGGAGTAAGAGCTGCAACCGAGTCAACAATAACTAAATCAACAGAACCAGAAGATACTAATGATTCACAAATCTCAAGTGCTTGTTCACCACAATCTGGTTGGCTAACTAATAGCTTTGATGTGTCAACACCAAGACGTCTTGCATAACCAATATCAAGCGCATGCTCTGCATCAATAAAAACAACTGTACCACCTTTTTTCTGAGTTTCTGCAGCAAGATGAAGCGCCAATGTCGTCTTTCCAGATGATTCTGGGCCATATACTTCACAAATCCTACCTTTTGGAAGACCTCCAATTCCTAACGCAATATCAAGTCCTAAACTTCCAGTTGAGATAGCCTCAACTTTCTCAACTGCATCCTCGTCTAAGGACATTATTGCGCCTTTTCCATATTTCTTTTCAAGAAGTGATATCGCAGAAGATAGCGCCTTATCTTGAGATTCGTTTAAAGTTTTCATAATTTTTAACTCCTTGTTTTTAGTTTTTTAAACTCTTGTAACTTATTTTAAATGTTTTTAAATTTTTAAAAAGATATTTTAAAAATTTATATATAAAATCTTTATCGAAAATTTTTATTTAATTAGTGCATTTCTCTAATTATACCTATCACTTTTCCTTGTACTTTCACGCTATCAAGTGTAATAGGTACAAAATCTTTATTAGCAGGTATTAACATTACCTGGCCATTTTTTAATTTTTTATAAGTTTTTAACGTAGCTGAACCATCATCTAAAAGCGCCACAACAATTTGCCCATTCTCAGCGTAATCTTGTTTTTTAACTACGACAATATCTTCATCACAAATATGAGCATCAATCATCGAATTTCCCTGCACTTCAAGGCAAAACACCTCTCCCTTACCATCAATCATTGAAGGAGGAATTGTTATCATAGTGTTTGTATTTTCTATTGCTTCAATAGGAACACCAGCTGCAATTATTCCAACAAGCGGTACTTGACAATTTTCAAGATAGTTAGTAAGGGACATAGAAGATTCTGAACTTTCATTATTATTTTGATTAATAAGTTCAATAGAGCCATTTTCGCCTTTTACTATAAAACCTTTTTCAGCTAGCCTTTCAAGATGAAAAAAAGCAGTAGAGATAGACTTAACATTTATATGATTAGCAATGTCCTTTAAAGATGGAGCATAACCATTTTCACTTATAAATTTCTTTATAAAATCGTAAGTCTTTTTTTGTACGGTTGATAAAGTATTAAATTTCATATTTGTTGTTTTCATTATATCTCCATTAGTAACAATTAACTAACAACTGTTTCTAATATATGATATAAATATAAAATCCACAAGATAAAAATCGAAAAAATGTAAAATAAATATAGAAAATATATAGAATATGGCTTTTGTTAATTTTATACAGCATTATTTAAATATTGACTTACACTTTCTTTAGCTTTCTTCTCTTTCTTATATTCTTTATAAAGTTTTGTTATTGATGCCACAAAAGAAGCTCTGTCCTCAATATAAGATTCAAACAAACCTATATTAGAAGATAAAATAGTATTAGCGTCTTTGTTATTTCCGGTAATAGCAATAGATGCAAGTTTTAACTGTCTAAAATCTTCTAGTGTTAAAATTTTTAACAAGAATTCTTTTGTCGCACAGCAATTAGTGTAATTATCTAACTCATTTGATAACGTAATTGTGTCTATAAATTCTTTATTTAATAATTCTATAGCTTCTTTCTTCTTTGATTCATCGCTAATATTATTTAATTCATTAAAACGATGATAAAAACGTTCTAGTAATCTTTTTTGAACTTCTTGTTTTGCTATCTTATCAAATAACTCTTGTGATTTAAGCTCATGTTCTTCAACGCGGAAAAATAGGTGTTCAGAAGCTCTATTACATGACTGAATTTGATTTTCAAACCAAGAAGAATTAAAAAAAGTTTTTAAGTTTAGATCATTTACGATATTATTACTATCATTTATAACATCAGCTTCATTTTTAAAACTTCTTTGATTATTACTCATTACGCTAGCTTGATTATTTATTTTTAACAATTTTGTTGAATGAACTCTTTGACTATTATTTAATGAACTATGAACACTTCCGACCTCATCACCATCAGTGACACTTACACCTTGTTTCAAATTAGAACTTGTTACCATCTTCCTTACAACTTAATACTATTATGAAGCTTAATCACATATAAATAATAACTAATAATATTAAAATAAAAATTTTCATTATTCAATAAAAAATAAGTTGTAAGTGATAAAAAATAAACTTTTTATAAAGTAGGAGAATATGTGTTATAACTATTCATAATTATTAAGATAGCTAGCTAAAAATTGCATTTTTTACTGTATTAATAAAAAATGAAGATATATGAGCTAGTCCATAACATAAGAAAACAAGTCCATTTAAGCCGTCAAATGCCCAAGCAAGTAAACTTGTTGCGATACAGATATTTATTGAAACAACATACACTAACGCGACATAATAGCCGCCTTCAATATTCGTAAAATCAGTTTGATGTGGACCAATATCAGCTACACCTAAATAAAAGTCTGCACCGTAGCCGATTGCAGCAAAAGTCATAATGGCTGCGTGATTTCCCCACCAAAATATACATGCAATACCAGTGATAATAATAGTAAAAAGAGGTAAATAGTATGGAGCTAAAGCAATAAGTGCATTATAAATTCTAGTTTTTTTAGTATATTCATATACTACATAACCTTCATCTTTGCCAATTTTCATGTTTTTATATTTATTTCCTACTAGAACTGCAAAAATTCTATGCTTAAATTCATGAACTAAAACTGCAAGCTCGTGCTTTAAACAAAATTTTGCAATAAATCCTGAAAAAACTGCAATTGTAATAAAAGCGATAAGATTTTGTAATAATGAAAAGAAATCGTCTGTTCCAATTCTATCAAATATCAACATTGGAAGAGAATATATATTATTAATTGCAATCAGTACTAAACATATTATCGATATAAAGAATGGTATACCGCCAACAGGTTTTTGTTCTTCTTTTGGCTCTTTTTTTCCAAACATAAAAACTCACTTCCTCCGTAGAAATTTCATGAAAAAGTTTATAAAATATATAACAATTCTACGGGAATAATGCTAGAGTGTATGTGTATTTTGTTTTTTTAAAAGGGTATGTATTATGAGTGATAAGCTTGCTTTAGTTACAGGAGCAAATGGTTATGTGGGACAAAATGTAGTTAGAGAGCTTTTAAATAATGGCTATAAAGTGCGAGCAATGCATAGAAAAAATAGTAATATTTCTTCAATTAAAGATTTAAATGTAGAGCTCGTAGAAGGAGATTTGATAGATAAAGATTCCTTAGATAAAGCTTGCGATGGAGTTGATTACGTATTTAGTATTGCAGGACTTTTTCGCCAAGCTAAATTTCCAGACGAAATGTATTATAAAGTAAATGTTGACGGAATAAGAAATTTGCTTGAAGCAAGTATAAAGCATAATGTTAAAAGATTTATCCATTGTAGTACAAATGGCGTTATGGGGCCTTGTTACGGAAAAGTGTTAGGCGAGGACGCGCCATATCACCCTGGAGATGTTTATCAAGATTCAAAATGTGAGGGAGAAAAGCTTGTAAAACAGTATATAAAAGATGGTAAGATTAACGCTGTAATAATTCGTCCTACGATGATATGGGGACCGGGAGATATGAGATTTTTAAAGCTTTTTAAGGGAATAAAAGAGCGAAAACTTCCAATAATTGGGTCTGGCGAATTTAAAACGCATTGGATTTTAGGAACGGACTTAGCTGTAGCTTTTAGGCTTGCAGCTGAAAAAGATGAGGCAATTGGTCAAACATACTTAATAGGTGGTGGGGAGATTGTGCCTCTTAGAAAGGTATATGAAGAAATTGCTAAATTTTGGGGAGTTAAGGTGCTTCCTTTTAAAATTCCTGCTAAACCTCTTCAAATTCTTGGTGATATTGTTGAGAAGATCTGCGTTCCATTAAAAATTGAGCCACCAATTCACAGACGAAGAGTCGATTTTTTTACAAAAGATAGAAGTTTTGATATTTCAAAAGCAAGAAAAGAGTTAGGCTTTATGCCAGAGCATACATTTGAAGAGGAAGTACATATTGTTGGCTCGTGGTATAAGGAATATTTGGAAACTAAGAATTAAAGTATGAAATATTCTGTATTGAAAATAATTTTATAAATTTTATAATTTTTATTCAGGTTTGAGGATTGTTTATGACTCTATTTATGAAAGATTTTATTTTTATTCAATAACAATAGGAATAGGTTGATAATATGCTTAAAAAAATATTTTTATTGTTTTTTTTACTTCTTTTAACAGCTTGCACATCTCATATAGTTGATGTTACAGCTATATCAACAAGGAATATAAATCAAAATGAAGTTGATTTAAATACACTTCCTACGGTGCGCCATGTTGTTGGTGAACACACAGAAACCGCGACAATTTTCACGTTTTGGAAAAGTCCCAATTTATCAAAAGCAGTTGAAGATGCACTTAATAAAGGAAACGGCGATTTGATAATAAACGCACAGGTTACGCTTAAAAAAGTGTTTATTGGAATAGGCTTTATAAGTACAGTAAAAATTGAAGGCGATGTCGTAAATACTATGGCGTTTGAAACAAGGAGATAATGATACACCTAGTACTTATGATATCGAAAAGGAGAAAAAATGAAAAAGTTAATAATTTTAGTTTTTTATGTATTTTTCTTGCAAGCATGTACGACAAATCATGGCCATTTTACGATCATTACAAATAAAATGCTTGATAAATCTCATTTTAAAATAGCTGATGCACAGAGCGGAAAACGTGTTAAGTATGAATCAGTTGCGCATGTTATTTCAAAATATCAAATTGGCGAAGTTAATTTATCAGAAGCAATTGATAGTGCTATAGAACAGGGATATAACAACTCAGATATGCTTGTTAATGTTAATTTGAGTTACGTATCTCTATATATTCCATCAATTTATGATTTTTTTAGTTGGG
>CAKMMH010000046.1 GCA_927798255.1 uncultured bacterium
AAAAGCTTACTTCGTCCATTAGAAACTAAAGATAATTCTTCAAGCACAATGTTTCTTTATATTCTGATTTTTATTTTATTAGGTATGATAGCATATTATGGTAAGGATAGATTAAAGAGCTTTGGCTTGGGAAGTGGTGGTGAAAAGCTTGCAGAGTATGAATATTCTTGGAATACAAATCAAGCAGTGCTTATGAGGGAAGTGTTAGAGCAAGCGTTAGATAATGATAAACTTGCGCAAAGTGTGATAGTAAATTTTGCCTTTGATAATAGCAAAACTTCGATGTATGTCGATAGCGTAATACTAAAGACTATATTTAATCCTTTGTGGGAAAGTAGTTTGACAGATGATGATAGATATACTGCGTTAAGGCTAGGTCTTGCTAAGTTAGTGACATATGAAGAAAAAAAAGTCCCATTAAAAACTCTTTCAGAGCTCCATCCGTCTATAGCACTTGCAGTTTCTGGAAGTGTGAACCTCGATGCTACAAATAGTCAATTAGATGCAGTTGCTCTTGATTATATGTCTAATTTATCGAGTTTTTATGGAGACTCATACAAGAAGCTTTCACTTCTTGGGGTAAAGAATTTAGGTGAGCTTTCTAGTAGAGCGTTAAGTAGTATTTTAGTTCTTGGTGGTAATGAGGAAAATATCTCAGGCTTTTTTGTCGATTCTATAACAAATTCTATAGCTATAAGAGGGAAACTGTACATTCTTCTTGATTTGTTAAATCAAGGGTTAGTTAAGGCTGATATGCTTTATTTGATTGTTAATAAATATTTTAAAAAGCCTATAAAGGAATATATTGATTTTTTTAACACAAATGATTGGAAAGGGATAGATAAGCTTGATGTGTTAAATTTTATAGTTTGAAGAATTCCTAAGAAGCAATTAAAATTATTACAATATATTGATTTGTTATCATATCCATCAAATGAGATAAGGCAAAGCGCAGCAAATGTTTTAAAATCAAGTAAAAAATTAAATAATAAGGTGTTAGATTATATTGCTCAAGGTAATACTAAATTATCTCGTGAGCAATTGTATATTTTAATGTCATTATTTTTGATTGAAGGTGATAAACAACATGCTGTTATAGATAAATTTTTATCTACTAAGCCTGATATTGTCACTTCTTTAAAAATTCTATTGTTTAGAAATAAAGAGAATAATGATGACTTGTTTAATTTTGAGGTTAGTAGGTATTTAAGTCATCAGGATTTAAAATTGTCAGAAGATGAGATTTGGCAGCTTGTTAAGCATCCTGAGCCAATGGCAAGAGCAATCGGGTATTCTAACCTTGATTTAAAGAACCAAAAGCATAAAAAATTTTCAGCAGAAAAAAGAAAAACGGCAACTAGTGACTTATTAAAAGTGCTAATAGCAAAGAGATTAGAATAATATAGAATAAAACTAGAATAAACATTGACATTTCTATTGATATTCTATATTCTTTCTATAGAAAGAACAGGTGATAAGTGTTTTTTCGATTAATTTGTAGTGGATAATTAAAATATATAACTTTTGATAAGGAGAGGTTTTATGTTAAATATCTTGGAAATTTCATTAATATTATTACTTTCAGTATACGTTGTGATTTTAATAGGTGAAGAGTTAGGAATTAAATTAGTTAATGATTAAAAAATATTATTTAAAAATCTTTAAAAATTTTTCTTAATTAATTACTCTTAGAATCAAAATGTATTTTGATAATTGGAGGAAATTATTTTGTTTAGCAATGAAGAGTTTTGGTTGTTTGATGATAATAACAACAATAATAATAGTAGCGGTTTTTTAGATGAGTTAAATGAAAAGCAAAAAGAGGCAGTTCTTCATATAGATGGTCCTATTTTAGTATTAGCTGGAGCTGGGAGTGGTAAGACTAGGGTATTAACTCGAAGGGTAGCTAATTTAGTGTTAAACCATCATGTATATCCATCTCAAATTTTAGCAGTAACGTTTACAAACAAAGCAACTTCAGAAATGGTAGAAAGACTTAGCGCACTTCTTGGTGGTGAAACAAATTCTTTATGGGTTTGCACATTTCATGCTATGGCAGTAAGAATTTTAAGACGTAATGCTGAGTATTTAGGGTATGAAAATTCTTTTTCGATATATGATACGAAAGATTCCCAAAGTCTAATAAAAAAAATATGTAAAGATCAAAATATTGACGAGAAAAAATATTCTTCTGAGTATATAAGAGGTCGAATAAGTCAAGCTAAAAATAATTTTATTCTTGAAGATGAATATAGTTCAAATATAAATATTTCTAATAAGTTTCAACCAAAAATTCAACAAGAATTGATTATAGCAGGTGTATATAAAGAGTACCAAAAGCAGTTAAAACTTCTTAATGCAATGGATTTTGATGATTTGCTTTTAAATACGTATAAGTTATTAAGTAAGGAAAAAGAAGTTTTAAATTATTATCAAGATAAATTTCATTATATATTAGTTGATGAGTTTCAAGACACGAATGAAGTACAATATAGAATTATGTATTTGCTTGCTAAGGAGAGAAGGAATATTTTTGTAGTTGGCGATGATGATCAATCAATTTATTCATTTAGGGGCGCGAAACCTTCAAATATTTCTATGTTTGAAAAAGATTTTGAAGGCACAAAAATTATAAAGCTTGAACAAAATTATCGTTCTACATCGAATATCTTAGAGGCATCAAATAGTATAATAGCAAAAAATAAATCGCGTAAGGAAAAGAAGCTTTGGACTTCAGGACAAAAGGGTGACCTAATAACGTTATATTCTTCTTTAGATGAAAACTCAGAGGCGTGGTTTGTCGCAAATGAGATAAAAAAATTGGTGGATTCAGGTGAATATAAATATAAAGATATTGCTTGTTTTTACCGTACTAATGCTCAATCCCGTGCACTTGAGGAAGCGTTAATGTCCAAAAAGATTTTATATAGAATATATGGAACGCTAAAATTCTGGGATAGAAAAGAAATAAAAGATATTATTTCCTATTTAAGACTTGTTATTAATCAAAATGATAATCAATCTTTTTTAAGGGTTGTTAATACACCAAATAGGGGAATTGGTACGCAAACAGTAAACAATTTAATGCAAAAAGCTAAAGAATATAATTTAAGTTTATTTGATGCTTCAAGAATGTTAAATAATTCAAAGTTAGATTCTTTTATAAATTTAATAAATAACTTTAAGGAACGTTCTAAAGATGTGTCACTTCCTAAATTATTAGAAACTATATATGAAGATTCTACTTATAAGCAGCGTTTAAAAGAATCAAATGACCCCGCATCTGAAAGTAGAATTGAAAATATTCAAGAACTTATAGCATATGCACAAACAATTGCAAATGGTGAAAGCGATAATGAAAAAGCTATAAGTGTATTTATGGACAAAGTTTCGCTTTCAGGAAGCGATGAATCTTATGAATCAAAAAATGCAAAAGATGAGAATTTGCAAGACACAGTATCTTTAATGACTGTGCATCTTGCAAAAGGATTAGAATTTCCAGTTGTATTTTTTACAGGCCTTGAAGAGGGGCTTGTGCCACATGCCAAATCTTTTGATAGTAGTGATGATATTGAAGAAGAAAGACGCCTTTGTTATGTTGGTATGACAAGAGCTATGAAAAAGTTGTATCTATCATATGCAAAAAAACGTTCAATGTATGGAAATAATAAAGAGTCATCATTAAGAATAAAATCAAGATTTTTAAATGATATTCCAAGTACGCTTCTTGACTACCAATATCAGGAACCTTATTTAAATGACAAGTTTAGTAATTATGAAACTCAAGATTCAAATTTAGAATATGATATAAATATTGATTATAACGATAAATCAAATTTTGATTTCTTACCGTCAATGTTTAAGAAAAAGTTAGAAAAGAAAAGAGCAGAAAAATTATATAACAAACAAAATGTGTTAAATATGGTTTACTCTGATCAGGAACTTAGTAATCAAAAATTAGGTGAATGTATAGGCAATTTTAGAAAACTTGCTATTAATGAGGTTAAAGTTGGATTAAAGGTTAGACATCCAAATTTTGGTGAAGGAATAATTAGAGATATTCAAGGAAGTTTAGCTGCGCAAAATCCACATAAAATTAAATTATGTATTGATTTTGATAATATCCCTGATCAGAAAAAATTAATACTAGGTAAGGCTTCCTTTGAAATAGTAGAGTAAAAGAGTAAATAAGAGAGATAGTATATCTTATTTTAAATTATTTGATTTTTATGATAAAGTAAAATTTATGAAGTATAAAAATTTTCTTTCATTACACTATGTATTAAAATTTTTAATTTTACTTTTAATGTTGTCTTTTTTAAATTTAGATAGTGCATTTGCAAAAGATTGGTTTCCTTTAGCTCCTGATTTAGAAATGAAAGAGATTCCTGTAAAAAGTAATCCTATTTTTGGAAGTAATTTATTATTTATTAGGACATCATTAAAAAATTATCATGTTAAAGTTATTCGTTCAAAAGAGTATGGTGAAAAAAGTTTAGATGTAAAAACGCTAGCTTTAAAAAGTAATGCTATAATTGCCATTAATGCTAATTTTTTTGATGAATATGGAAAGGCACTTGGACTTGTGATAAATCGAGGTAAGGTTTTTAATAAGATGCATAAAGGAGGTAATACACTCACAGGGGTATTTCAAGCAAATAGAACTGAGATAAAAATTTCCGGAAGAAATAATATTGACTATTCATCGATTCTTGAAGCTGTGCAAGCGGGACCTAGGCTTGTCGCTAATCATGCTATATTAGAAACAAAAAATTCATTTCAAAATAGCAAGCGTTCTGGTGTATGTGTAGATGATCAAAATAGGTTAATTATTTTTTCTACAATGGATACATTCTCAGGGGTTAGTTTAAGTGACCTTAAAAATATTTTAGTTTCTGAAGAAATTAATTGTAAAGATGCTCTTAATTTTGATGGTGGAGGATCTGCGCAAATTTACATAAGCAATAAAATTCCAAATATTGTAAGTAATGTAAATGCTAGATATGTACCAGGAAATGATAAAATTCCAGTTGCTTTAGGCCTTTTTGTTCAAGATTAAAAATTTTTCTGTTTACTGATTTAAAGAGATTCCCCGGAAATGGGAAAGCTGGAATTTGGTTTCAGAAAGCAGGCTTCAGGTAGCGGGTCTCTGGCTTCTGGCTTAAAAATCAGATTGCTTAGATTTGGTGTCAGATTTTAAAGAGTGACTAGCCGCCTGAAAACAGGATCTAATGATAAAAATACTAGTTAACTTAATCCTTAAAAATTTTAATACTATTTTTTTTAATATTTTTTTGCTAAAATTTCTCTGTATGGATAAGTTAGATAATTATAGATTGACGTTAGGTAAAGATTTATATATTCCAATTATGCTTGGTGGTATGGGAGTTAATATTTCTAATGCGACTCTCGCCCTAGAAATTTCAAGGCTTGGGGGGATTGGGCATATATCTGATGCAATGTTACCTACAGTGTGTGATAGAGAGTTAGGAACAAGTTATTCAAAAGAAAAATTAAATAAATATAAATATAATGTACAAAATTTAGATAAATCAGAAATTAAGTTTGACTTGCAAGAAGTTTATAATGCACAGAAACAATATATTTCTAGCGTAATGGAGAGAAAAAAAGGAAGTGGTGCAATCTTTGTAAATGTAATGGAAAAACTTACTATGGGAGATCCTATAGGGAGTTTAAAATCAAGATTAGATGCAGCTCTTGATGCAGGAGTTGATGGAATTACTCTTTCTGCAGGCGTTCATATGTCAAGCCTTGGACTTATCAAGGACAATAAAAGATTTTATGACGCAAAAATTGGAATTATAGTTTCAAGTGATAGAGCGCTTAAAGTATTTTTAAGAAGTGCAAAACGTGTAAATAGAATACCTGATTATATTGTTATTGAAGGGCCGCTTGCCGGAGGTCATTTAGGATTTGGAGAAGATTACAAAGAGTATAAATTAGAGTCTATTTTAGAAGATGTTAAAAATTTGCTTCAATTAGAAGGACTTCAAATTCCTATCATAGTAGCTGGTGGAATTTTTACCGGAAGTGATGCTACAAAATTTATCCAGCTTGGAGCAAACGCAGTGCAAGTCGCTACAAGATTTGTTGTGTCAAAAGAGTGCGCGCTTCCAGATAATGTTAAACAGAAATATTTTAAAGCTGAAAAAGAAGATATAGTTGTAAATAAGCTTTCACCAACAGGATATTTAATGCGAATGTTAAAATCTAGTCCTTGTATGTCAGGAACACTTATTCCTCAATGTGAGCTTTTTGGATATATGCTTTCAAAAGAGGGGACATGTCAGTATATTGAAGCTTATAAAAAGTATTTAGAAAAAAAATCAAATGAACCAATTAGCGATAAAATGTGTATTTGTACGCATTTTTATAATAATACTTGTTATACTTGCGGCGAAAATGCTTATAGGCTAAAAGAAACTACTAGTAAAAATGATGATGGTACATATAAGATATTGAATGCTAAGGATATTTTTAATGATTATTTATATAGTGCTAGTGAGTAAATAGTGTACTACGATTCTTAAAAGTTAGTTTAATCAAAGAAAACTTAATTATTTCTAGATATCAAATAATATTTTAAGTTTTTTAATAAATTTTACGATATTGCAAATATGTAGCTGTTAGTAAAATATTAATTTTTTTACAATAATTATTTAGGTTATATGACTAACGATGAAATTTTCAAAACAAATATAAGTGACTATGATTGGCGAGAAGTTGTGGCACTAACTGAAGATTTACCGTCAATGCCAAATATTACATGGAAAGCAATTTCACTTCTTGAAAATGAAAATGTTTCGGGTGAAAAACTAAATAATATTTTATCAAAAGATACTGCACTTGTTACAAGAATTTTAAGAATTGCAAATAGCGCAATCTTTGCACGTCCAAGAGAAATATCAACAATTAATCAAGCTTCAATGATTATTGGTTATAAAACTCTAAAAGGTATCATATACGCAGCATCTGTTAGAAAAATGTATGAAGATATGAGTGATGTACAAGAAAAAGTTTGGGAACATAGTATTGCAACTGCAATCTTTGCAACAAATATTGCTACATTTTTAAAAAAATCTTATTTAGATGAGGTATTCTTTTTTGGTATGCTTCATTCTTTAGGGCAATTAGCACTTTTAAATTTAGAAACTACAAGAAGAGAATATAAAAAAGTTTTAGATGTCATTAGAGATAAGTCATATTCATATTTAGAAGCAGAACAAGAAGTTTTCGGATTTACACATTCACTTGTCGGGGCGCTCCTTGCAAAAAAATGGAATTTTCCAATAAAAACTTGTCAAGTAATCTTACATTATTTAGATCCCTGTGAAACTTCAATTGAAAAAGATGAAATATCAGAAAAAACAGCTCTAGTAAGGCTCTCAAGTTTACTTGCGCATAAGTTAAATATCGGAAGCCCAGAAGGATATGAGGTTAGTTTAAAAGAGATACCTTTACTTTCAAAAGGTGTTGGTTTTAACATTGATACCTACAAGAAAGATTTAGATAATATTTGTAAAATCTCAAAAGAGCAGTTTGAGAAAGAAAAAGAAAATTATTAGAATTTAAAATAGTTGATATTTCAATATGTTACATTTAAACTTTTTACATTAAATCAAGTAATGTTTATTACCATTTAACATATCTTGCATATTTCTAAAAAATATTTTATATTTTATTTCTGTATAAGTTCTTAAAATTAAAAGGAAAACATTTTATGGCTAGAGTTACAATTGAAGACTGCTTGGATAAAGAACAAAATAGATTTCGTTTAGTACACCTTGCAACAGCAAGAGCAAAACAACTTCTTTCGGGAGCTGATCCTTTATATGAATGTGATAATAAAAGTGTTGTTACTGCTCTTAGAGAAGTAGCTGCAGGATTAGTAAGATTTAAAACTCAAGAAGAATGCGAAGCAGATAGATTAAAGGCTGAGGCACAAGAAGCTACAAATAAGGTAACAGAGTCTGAACAAGAAAAAGCAAGAAAGGCATTAGATAGCTTATTTGAAGATTTCTCTCAAGGTGCTAGTGAAGAAGAAGGTGATGATGATATCAAAGAAGATGAGCTAGTATATGATGAATCTGAAAATGATAATTCAGATGATGATGAGAATTTTTAATTAGCTAAATAAGTAAATTTATAATTTGCTTAATTTATGTAGTTTTGTAAATAAAAGTTAAAGATTTTAATAAGTTAAGATTCATTATTGTTGCTACTAAACGGGTGTTTTTAGCATCTGAAATATTATGAGACTAGAAAGTTTTTCTCTTAGTCTTAAATGGATATTTTTATTTATTAGCTCTGTAGAGATTGAAATGATAAATTAGACGTTTCGATCTTTGTAGTGTTTTTGTATTTTTTTAATGAGTTTTTTCTTTTCAAGCTTTTTTAGCTTTTTACTATGAGTTTTGAAGATTTATCAAAAGTAATACTAGAATATCATCCATCACCTAATTTAGAATTAGTTAAAAAGGCTTATAATTTCGCAAGAGAAAAGCATAAAGATCAAAAAAGAAAATCAGGAGAGCCTTATTTTGTTCACTTAGAACAAACTGCACTTTTAATTTGTAAAATTAGATTAGATGAAGATACTATTTGTGCAGCCCTTTTACATGATGTAATAGAAGACCAGCACGTTACTAGACAAGAACTTATTGATGAATTTAATGAACAAATTGCAGATATCGTAGAAGGTGTTACAAAACTTGCAAAAACAAATTATCAATCAAGAGAAGAAGCGCAAGCAGAAAGTTTTAGAAAAATGCTTATTGCTATGGCAAAGGATATTCGTGTTATTTTAGTAAAACTTTGCGATAGACTTCATAATATGCGCACTCTCGAATTTAAAGATGAAGAAGCACAAGAAAGAATTTCAAGAGAAACAAAAGATATTTATGTTCCACTTGCAAATAGACTCGGTATTTTTTGGCTAAAATCTGAATTAGATGACTTATGTTTAAAATACTTAAGACCAAGTCTGTATGAAGAAATTGAAAGAGAACTTGGCGTAAAAAGACTTGAGCGAGAAGAATATATAAAAAATACTTGTGAAAAAATTAAAGAAATTTTAGATGAAAATCATATTAATGCAAGGATTAAAGGACGTGTAAAAAACATGGCTTCACTTGCTACAAAAATGGAACAAAAAAACATCACATTTGCTGAAATTAAAGATTTAATAGGTTTTAGAATAATAGTTTCTTCAATTAAAGAATGTTACGAAACATTAGGTATTATTCACTCTAAATGGGCACCAATTCCAGGGCGTATTAAAGACTATATAGCAATGCCTAAACCTAATATGTATCAATCGCTTCACACACTTGTTATGGGGCCTCTTGGGCAAAAAATAGAACTTCAGGTTAGAACGGAAGATATGGATAAAGTTGCAGAGGAAGGTATCGCAGCCCATTGGAAGTATAAAGAAAAAAAGGGAAGCTCCACATTTGATCTTCAATGGGTTAAATCTTTAGTAGAAACTCAGCAGTATTTAAAAAATCCAGATGAATTTATTCAATCTGTTAAATCAGAACTTTTCCCTGAGGAGCTCTTTGTTTTTACTCCTAAGGGGGATTTAATAAGACTTCCATTTGAAGCAACTCCTGTTGATTTTGCTTATGCAATTCACTCTGATGTGGGAAATACTATAATAGGCGCTAAAGTTAATGGAGGAATAGTACCACTTAGTCACAAACTTCAAAATGGTGATGTTGTTGAAGTGCAGTGTGCTAAAAATCAAATGCCAAATAGAGATTGGTTATTCTTTGTAAAATCTTCAAAAGCTAGACAACGTATCAAAGTATTTTTAAGAACAGAAGAACGTGCAAGAGCGTTAATCATAGGAAATGATATTTTAACTAGAGAACTTAGAAAATATAACGCAAATATTAATAAATTTAATAAATCGGGTAAACTTTTAGAAGTTGCAAAATCAATTGGTTTTAAATCAGAAGGTGAGCTTTTTTATCAACTTGGTTTTGGTAAAGCTAATTTAAATGAAATAATCTCAAAATTAATTCCAGAAAATGAAATCTTAAAAGCTGAAAATAAAGTTAAAGAATTTCAAAATGAATCTACAATTAGTAAAATATTAAAAAGAGCTACTAACCCAGTAACAAAAAAGAAAGCTGGTATAAAAGTAGGGGCGCTTGATAATGTGGTAGTCAATTTTGCCAAATGTTGCGACCCGCTTCCTGGAGATAAAATTGTTGGTTTTATAAGTAGAGGAAGAGGAATTATTGTTCATAATGCGCTATGTCCTGAAGTCACAAGATTAGATCCTGAAAGAAGAGTTGATGTAAGCTGGGACGATGGAGAAAGCTCAAGTAAGAATATTAAAATTGCTATTTATAGCCAAGATAGAATAGGACTTTTTGGTGATTTAAGTAAAGTAATTTCGGAAAATAATGCAAACATTTTTAACGCTTCAGCAAAAGTTGATGATTTTGCAAAAGCAAAAACAATTTTTGAAATAAATATAAAAAGTGCAAAACAATTAGATAAGATTATAAAATCTCTTCAAAAAGTAAATGGTGTAACTAGAGTCGAGAGAATTCATTATGATTCAAGTAGTGATAATTCTAGTGGTAAATAATTAAAGATTTTAAAGGTAAATAAAATGAGATTAGAAGTTAAATCATTAAAAGTAAAAATGCATAACAAACAAATATATGTAAAAAAGATATTATTTTTATTTTTTTTATTGTTTATCAATTTATTTTTTTTATGTGACAATGCAATTTCATCAGATTTAAAAGCACCTCGTTCAGAAGAAGAATTAAGAACAATAAATATTTATAAAGCTTGTAAAGATTCAGTTGTGTTTATAAGCACTCTTACTATATCTCAAGATCCATTTGATATGTTTATGGGACAAGAACGAAAAGAAGGCTCTGGATCTGGTGTTATTATTGATAGCAAAAAAGGAATTGTTTTAACAAATCTTCATGTAATTCAAAATGCAAGCGATCTT
>CAKMMH010000047.1 GCA_927798255.1 uncultured bacterium
AAATAAATAAATACAAAGTTTGTGATGATGTATACCATTTTGGATAAGACAGCTTTTTGAAGAAATTTACTAATTTCCAAATTAAAACTTTTGTAAAAATTCATTTCTTAATCCTTAGAAAGTTTATAAGTTTCTAAAATAATTAAATTATGTTAATAAGTTACTATGGAAAGAGATAACAAAGATTATACGGTAAGTTTTATAAGATTAACAGCACTTGTATTACTTTTTTCTTGTCATATTTTTGAAGTTTATGGTTTCACTTACAATAAAGGTCGCTCAATAGGAATATTTGGGAATTATTGTGCAGTTTGTGTTCAACTGTTCTTATGTATTTCAGGCTTTTTATATGGTAGAAGAAAGGATCTTTTTAAAAATTATAATAGATTTCATTTTGTTCTAAAAAAGTTTAAAAAAGTTTTATTTGATTACTATGTTTACTTACTGTTTTTTATATATCCAATATATTATTTTCTAAGGCAAAATGAATTTAATTATAGTTTTATATATAAAACATTAACTATTTCTCAGACGATATATGGAATACATCATATATGGTATATTCCTTATATCTTGTCTTGCTATTTAATTACTCCTTATTTATTTGATTTAAGAGAGTACATAAGGCAGAAAAATTTAAATAAAGTATTGATTTTTTTATTAGTATTTTTAGGAATAATATTATTAGATATATTTTTTAAAGCTTATCATGTATATTTTAATTCTGCTTGGATTGCTTGTTATGTATTAGCTTTTTTTCTTAATGATTTTTTAAACCTTTTTTCAAAAAACAAGTTAAAAATCATAGCATTATTTTTCTTAATAGTAAGTAGTATTTTAAATTTCTATAAATATGAAGTTAGATATTTAATTTTGCCTAATGCTCAAGGAGATCTAAAAACATTTTGTAATTATTATATTGATTATAGTCGTTCTTTTTTCGCGATTTCGATTTTTATTGTTATATGGTGTTTAGGAAAATATTATGTAAAGAGTGATTCAAGTTTTGTAAAATTAATTTTAGATTTTTCGGATAAATATTCGTATGACATTTATTTAGTACATATGATTTTTGTAAAAGGATTTTTAACATTAGTTAATAAAACACATAGTTTATCTTTAAATATTATAATGATAGTATTTGTCTCAATAATAAATGCAATTTTATTAAATAAAATTTGTAATTTTTTAAAATGGGGGGCTGCTAAATTATATTCTAAATTATATTTAAGAATAACAACATCTTAACTACTTTTTTGACTAACATATTCATTTTTATCATTTTTTTCGATAGAATAAGTTATCTTAAAACTAAGGGTAGTATATGGAGAATAAAACTAAATGAAATTTTCAATTATCATTCCTTGTTATAATGAAGAAAAAAATCTTTCAATTTTAATAAGTAATATTCTTGAACTTCAAAAGAAGTATGACCTTGAGTATATTTTAGTTGAGAATGGTTCAAAAGATAATAGTAAAGAATATTTTAAGCAAAATGTAGAAGGTAAGTATCAAAATTTAAAAGTTGTTTATGTTGAAAAAAATCAAGGATATGGATATGGCGTTTGCCAAGGGTTAAAGGCTGCAAGTGGCAAATATATAGGTTGGATTCATGCTGATATGCAAATTCCTCCTCAAAGACTTGGTGAATTTTTTGATTATATTAATAACTATAAGGGAGATAAAAAATTATTTCTAAAAGGTTTAAGAAAAAATAGAAGTTTAATGGACTATTTTTTTACTTATGGGCAGTCTATTTTTAATTCCGTTTTATTTAGTAAAATCCTGTTTGATGTAGGGGCGATTCCCGTCTTATTTGAAAAGTCTTTAATTACTAATCTTGATTTAGTACCTAATGATTTTTCAATGGAATTATACTTTTATAATGAAGCCAAAAAACAAAATTTTTTATGTAAACGTTTTAAGGTAATTTTATTAAACAGAAAAAAAGGTGCGTCGTCTTGGAATACAGGTTTTCGTTCAAAAATTAAACAAAGTATAAGAATTTTTAAAGATAGTGTTAAAATTAAAAGGGGAGAGAAAGTTTTATGAGTATATTAATTACAGGTGCTGCAGGATTTATCGGTTCACAATTAGCATATAGGCTTTGGAAAAATAAAGAAGATGTTATTTTAATTGATAATTTTTCTTATGGTCATGAAGATAATTTAACTTTTGAAGATTGTGATTTTAGAGATAAAATTATTAAGATGGATATAAGAGATAGAGAAGGTATCAAGAAATTATTTCAAGAAAATAATATTGAATATGTTTATAATATTGCAGGAATTGCTCCACTTCCAGATTGTCAATTAAATCCTCAGGAAGCAATAGATGTGAATTTAACGGGTTTTGTTAATATATTAGAGAATGCAAGATTATCAGGAGTTAAAAAAGTAATTCAAGCAAGCACAAATGCTATGTATGAGAATGAGACAGTATTTCCGACAGTTGAAGATAATTTTAATCTTCCTACGCTTATTTATCCAAATACTAAATATGCAGCAGAGCGTTTCGCAGAATCTTTTTGTAAAACATATGGAATGAATGTTACTTGTCTTCGTTTTGCAAATGTTTATGGTCCACATATTGATTGTTTAAGAAAGCAACCCCCTTTTGTAGCTTATATGATAAGAGAACTTTATTATGATAGAACTCCGATTTTCCATTCAAACGGTGAACAAAGAAGAGACTATATTTATGTTGATGATCTTATAGATTTAGCGATACTTGTACAAAAAAGTGCAGGATTTGATGCGGTAAATGTTTCATCAAATAAAAATTATTCTGTAAATGAAATGTATGCTCTAGCACAAGAAATCATGGGTAAGAATATAAAAGCAGAGTATGCGACAGATGCTCATTATTGGGAAAAATATGAAGGACTTTATAATGGTAAATATCCAATAAAAGAAAGTATTTTAAATCATGAAATAAATAAGTATTCTTTGTGTGACAATACATTTGCAAAGGAAAAGTATGGTTGGATACCGAAAGTTACGATGCAAGAAGGACTTAAGAAAATGACAACGCAGATATGTAAGATGCTTGATGGATTAAAATAGGAATATATCTTATGAATACAAAAATACATTACATCATGCCTATGGCAGGATATGGTTCAAGATTTAAAAATATGGGATATGATGTTCCTAAACCTTTAATTGAAATTTACAGTAAACCTTTTTTTTATTGGTCAACAATGTCAATTAAAAAATTTGTTCAATTAAAAAGTTTAACTTTTGTGGTTTTAAAGGAACATATTGAAAATTTTTCTATTGATAAAGAAATCCATAAATATTTTAAAGATGCTAATATAATAGCTCTTCCTGATGTTACAGAAGGTGCTGTTATAACATCGATGAAGGGTGTAGAAGAAATAAACGATGATTTACCTTTGGTTTTTAATGATTGTGATCACTTATTTAAAAGTACATCTTTTAATAATTTTATCAATAACGAGTTTGACACAAATATTTCTGGAGCTCTATTAACATTTGAAGCAAATGAGCCAAAGTATAGTTTTATTAAAAAAGACAGTAATGAAAATGTTATACAAACTGCTGAAAAGGTAGTTATTAGTAATGAAGCAATTTGTGGATGTTATTATTTTAGAAATAAAAATATATTTTTAGAATCTTCAAATAAGTATTTAACAAAATGTAACTATAATGAATATTTTACAAGTGGAGTTTATAATGTAATGATTGAAAACAATCTTTTAATTAAGAGTTTTAAAACAGATTTCCATGTACCATTTGGCGTCCCTAGTGAATATCAAGAAGCAGAAAAATCAAACAAGTATTTGGAGTTAGGAGAGTAAGTGCTTTTTTGTCTTTTTTCTTTAGCAGTTTTTTTAATGGTCTTAGGGCACATCTTTAAAGCCAAAAGATGGGCATTATTTATTTCTGTTTATGAAAAGTCAAATACTCTAAATTTATTAAATGCTTTAAGTATAGGACATATTTTAAATTCTGTTTTACCTATTAGAATAGGAGATGTCTTTAGAATTTTTTATGCTGGTAAGAAGTTAAAAAACGGAAAAAGTTTTTCATTTGCAACAGTTGTTGCAGATTTATATGTAGAGCTTCTTACAGTTGGGTTTATATTCATTATATTGAGTTGTAATTATAAAGAAAAAACAGATCTTGAATTTGTTAAGAATATTTATATATTTTCTTGTCTTGCTACTATTTTAATAACAATTTTCGCATGTATTTTTAGGAAAGCAATCAAGCTATTTATTGCTAAAATTGCTTCGGTTTTTAATGCAAAAATTGAATTTAATATTTTATTTGCGTCGTATTTAGCTTTAGCATCTATTAAAGATATAGTATTAAAAATTAATAAATATAAATTTATATTCTATACGATAATAATGTGGATAGGGTATTTAACTTCATACTATGTTTTTTCACTTGCTTTAAAAAATGTTACACCTAACTATAATTTTGCAGATATATTTGTAAGTTTTTTTACAGGAATTAACTTATATTCAATTAATAACGAGTTTTTCTTATTATGGAGTGGATATTTAATTTTACCATTATTAATAACATTTTTGTGCTCAATTTTAGTTAAAGAAAGGCAAGATGATGTAGAAAATTATAAAAGTACCTTACCTCAATTAAATGAATCAGATAAACTTGCATTCTTAAAGACTTATTATGCCGAAGAAAATAGAGATGCATTAAGAACATATTTAGAAATTAATAATGATGTCACAATATTAGAGGACAAATCTGCTGGGTCTAATGCGTCAACATTACTAGTTATGGCAAATAATGGTGAAATGTTTTTTAGAAAATATGCTTTTAATGATGATAGTATAAAATTAATTGAGCAGATTGATTGGATAAAATCTCATTTTGGAAGGATTCCTCTTCCAAATATCTTAAATGTGAAAAAAAAGAAAAATTTTGTATCATATGACATGCCTGCATCAACTAATTTTTTATCTTATTTTGAATTTATTCACACAATGCCTTTTTCCTATAGTTCAAAGGTATTAGATAAAGTTTTAAATGATATAAGAAATAATATACACAATGAAAATCTTAGAAAAGCAGATAGTGAAACAGTTAAGAAATATATACAAAGTAAGGTTACTAAGAATTTAAAAATTATTTTAAATGATGATAAGTATATAAAAGACCTTGAAGAATATGATGAAATAATTGTTAATGGTGTGAATCTTAAAAATTTAAAATATTATGAAAAAGTATTTAATGAAAATAATCTACAAGAAATTTTTATTAATGATTCGTATTCAGATATTCATGGTGATTTAACAATAGAAAATATAATATGTGCTTCAAATTTTGATTTTAAACGTTCAAGTATCGATTATTATTTTATTGATCCAAATAGTGGTAATATTCATGAGTCTCCGTTTTTAGATTATGCAAAACTTCTCCAATCACTTCATGGTAAGTATGAATTTTTGATGATGGTTAAAGATGTTAAAATTCAGAAAAATGTTGTTAATTTTATGTTAACAAAATCCGAAATGTATGCAAAATTATATGAGAAGTTTGAAAATTTTTTATTTGAATCGTTTTCGTATAATGAAGTTAGGAGTATTTATTATCATGAACTTGTTCATTTTTTAAGGTTGATGCCATATAAAATAAGAAAAAATGAAAAATTAGCTGTAGTGTTTTACACTGGACTTTTAAAGGTACTAAATGATATATATGTGATGGAAAGCTCTTATGAAAAATAAGTTAGCAATTTTTGATTTAGATGGAACACTTTTTGATACAAAAGATGTAAATTTTAGTGCGTATTTTGAGGCAATTACGAAGGCTGGATTCGAAGTAGATATCGACTATGATTTTTATTGTAAATTTTGTAATGGAAGTAATTACAAAGATTTTCTTCCTAAAATTGTTAATGGTATAACATTTGAAAAAATGGAAGAGATTCATGAATATAAAAAAATTTATTATCCAAAATATTTAAATAAGGCAAGAAAGAATGAAAGTTTATTTTCATTAATTGAAAGTATAAAAAATGATTATTATATTGCACTTGTTACAGTAGCTTCTAAAAAAAATTCATTTGATATATTAGAGACATTTGATGTTAAAAATGTTTTTGAACTTATTATTGCAAAAGATGATGTGATAAAAACCAAACCAAATCCTGAATGTTTTATACAAGCAATGAAATATTTTAATATTGATGCAAATAATACGATTATTTTTGAAGATTCAGAAATAGGGCTTGAGGCGGCAAGACTATCTAAGGCAAATTATATAAAAGTTTTTGGGTATAACTAAAGTAAAATACATGTAGTGTTTCCTAAAGTTTCAAATATGAGAAACTAATAGGATGGATAATAAAAAAGGCAGCCTCCATGTAAATGAAGACTACCTTATCGTATGAGCTAGGCGAGAGTTAGGAATAGAGTTTCCCTAGAACTCAACATCATGCTCTTGTTCGATGTACATCTTAACAGTAACTCCATTAAGCTTTTCTCTGATCTTCTCTCGGATAGCCTCGGCTTCGAGGGGATTTCTGAGACCATCAATCTGTATGGTTGTGTTGCTTTCGATACTTGAATTGCTGATATCAAGTTCTCGATATCGAAATCCTGTCTTGAAAACCCCTTCATGACCAATATAAGTTGCTAGTTCTGTAAGCTCACTTGTCTCACACTCTCGGTTAATTTCGTATATTGCAATCATACAAAACCTCCTTAGTAAAACCTTAGTTGAGAAATATGTATAAACGAAATTAAATATATTACTATAAAAATATAAAAAAGCTAGTATGGAAATTAAAGAAATATTAATATTTTTACTCTACTTCATTAGCTTCTAAGAATAAAGATTGCTCTAAAGAGTTAAAAAAGTTTTGATAAGTTATTGGATTTGATATTGCAGAGTAGCCAGATTGGGCATTTAATCTTACAATTGTTTTTTTACCTTGAGTACGTACTGTTGCTGTAACTTTTGAGCCATTTGAAAAAGATGTGCCACTTACAAGCCCTAGTTTTTCATCTGTTTTTTCAATCATAAATCCTAAGTCTTGCATGGTAGAAAGTAGAGCTTGCATAACCATTGTTTTGTTACTAGTGTCAAATGAACGCGATTGATAATTACGCATTTGAACTTGAGTATGAGGAGTTCCAAGAATGTTATCTCTTGTCGTAACACAAGCGTTTAATGATAATGTCAAAAATATAATAAGTAATAAATTTATTTTATTTTTCATATTTATTTGTAAACTCCTTTAAATATTATGTGCTGTAAGAAATAAAGAAGAGGCTAATTTATCAAAGAATTCTTGATATATTTCTCTATCTAAAATTTTCTCATATCGTTTTTCACCTTTATTGTTCCAAATAATTCTTGAAAACTCCGCTCTCACATTAAAGCCTTTGTTGGTTTTTGATTTTGTAACAACAAGCGTCATGTAAATTTTTTGAACGGTGTCATATACATAATCATTATCTGTTTCGATATAAGATGAACCTTTAGAGTGATGGCGATGATGGCGTCTATCATAATGGTCATTTGCAGCTGCACTTAATATATCAAGTATTGTAAAAGCAACAGATAAAGACTGATTAACTTGTAAATTGTCAGCCTCTCTATCTTTTTCCGCACTAAAGAATCCAAGATTAGATTCTGTCTCTTGCACGTTAAATCCTAAATCTTGAAGCACCTGAAGTGCTGCTTCTAAAATTTGAGTTTGATTTTTTGCTTCAAATCTTTTGGTCTCTAGTTGACGGCGAGCAAGATACTGAGGGTCAAGTTTGTAGTAATCTTCATAAAAGGTGCAACTTGAAAATGATAGTATTAGTAAAGCAGATATAATAATTGTATAAAAGGTTTTAAATTTCATTATATTTACTATTTATTAATAAGTTAGAAAGAAGATGTCCTATAAGCAAAGTCTCTAACTTTATTATTTTTATCAAACTTAACGATAATGGTTAAAGTTCTTTGAGTTGTTGAAGATATCCTACTTCTATTATCATAGCTATATAAAAGTACCCAAACGCCATGTCCACTAGATGATGACTCAACGTTTGTTGAAACTTTATCATACACCCAAGTTTCTCTTCTTTGGTCATCAGTTGTAACCATATTTGGACTTCCTAGCACTTCTACAACATCTGATGATGACATTCCGATTCTTATTTCTCTTTGTACTGTTGCAATTGACAATCTATCTTCATTAGGAACATATCTTCTTCTCTGGGTGCAAGCGTTAAGAGTTAAAAGAATAGTTAAAACAAATAATACATTAAAAATCCTTTTTAAATTCATATTAAGTTACCTTCTTTAGAAATACTTATAAAAAACATACACCTAATAAGTATATAAGTATTTTAATAGCATCTAAGGATATGGCAAGATAAGAAAGTAACTTGTTAAAATGATTGATAATTTTAAAAATCCTGTCTAATTTAAAGTGATAATTTAAAATAGACGTAAATATTTGTTACAAATATAATTATTATGTCTAATATAAATTATAAGTTTAAATATAACACGATTTTTGTAAAATTTGTGTCATGTTAAGGAAATATTGATTATTTGATATCTAAAAGAACTGGCATAAAAAAGAGTATCTAAACATGGTATATATTAAGAGAGCAATAACATCTGTCATTAAAAAAAGATTACAAACTAGTAAATGTTTACTTCTTACAGGTGCTAGACAAGTAGGGAAATCTACACTTATTAAGCATACATTTCCAAATTTTAATAAAGCAAATTTTGATGATAATTTAACAAGACTTCAAGCAAAATAAGAACCTAAACTTTTCTTTTTAAATAATCCTTGTCCACTTTTTATTGATAAAGTACAAAAAGAAAAAAATATTTTTGATGAAATTAAACTTCGAGTTGATAATTCTGAAGAAAGAGGAAATTTTATATTATCAGGTTCTCAAAAATTAGAGTTAATGAGCGATATAAGTGAATCGCTCGCGGGTAGAGTTTCTATTTTAGAACTTTTAGGACTTTCACTAAGAGAAATTTTTGATGTTGATTTTAATAATTATTTTATTCCAACAAATTCTTATTTAAAAAATAGAGAAACTTGTTTAACAAAATATACCGAAACTGACATTTAGAAAATTATTCACAAAGGAATGTACCCAGAACTTTATGATGTCGTAGATAAAAATTGGAAAGATTTTTATGCTTCTTATATTGCAACATATATTGAAAGAGATATTAATTCACTTATTATGACAGATTCTTTAACATTTACAAAATTTTTGACGGTACTTGCAGCACGCAGTGGGCAAGTTTTGAATTATTCAAATATTTCTAATGAAGTTGATATTAGCGTTCCAATAATAAAAAATGGATCTTAATTTTAGAACGCACAGGAATAATTTATATATTAAAACCATATAGTGCTAGCGTATTATCAAGATCTATAAAATCTACTAAAATTTATTTTAGAGACACAGGGCTTCTTTGCTATCTTACTAAATATAATTCTTCTGATACACTTAAGGATAGTGCGTTTGCAGGAAATGTTTTTGAAACATTTGTAGTTTCTGAAATTTTAAAATCATATAGTAATGCTGGGGAAGATTATACATTTAATATTTTTTATTACAGAGGAAAAGATAAAAAGATATCTAAAGAAAATGAAATTGATTTAATAATTGAAGAAGATGGTATACTGTATCCAGTAAAAATCAAGATGACAGGAAATCCAAAGGTAAGTATGGGAAGTGCAAATGAAATTCTTAGCGAAATCCCTTCTAAGAAATTAGGCCTAGGTGTTATTCTTTGCCTAATAGATAAAAAGACGTATTTAAGTGAGAATTTGGTAGCGCTTCCTATTGAATATATATAAAACTACCTTCCCGACCTAGCTATCGAGACACATAGATTTTTATGCTTTTAAAATTTATTGTTTAAAATTTGTAAAAAAAGTATAATTAATGATTCAACGAAATGCTTATTTATAGGTGTTTCTTTGTTTGTGGTTTTCGTGGTTTCCATGTTTACAAAAGAAAAGAAAGGACATAGATGATAGGATCTATCATTGCGTTGTTAATTATTGCTGCAATTACCAGCATTGGTCATAGTTGGCGGAGCCGTTTTTCCCTCACGTTTATCCTGCTAGCTTGTGGATTCTATTTGTTTACTTCCCCGCTAACAGGACCGTTTCACGGTTATTGGCTTCCCTTTTTTGGGGCAGCAATTTTCAACCTGATATGGGCAGCCAAATGTGAAGATGAAGTGGGAGTTCAATCTACAATTATATGTATATTAATTGCTCTCGTAACCATCGCGTGGGCAGGACTTGTATATTCAGGGATTTTCCAAGATGATGCCTACCGAAGAATAATAAGAGAAGTGCCTGTCAAAAAGGTTTCATGGAAAAATGAGCTCGTGGAAGTCAAAGATGACACTAAAAAAATTCTTGCTTTATCGGAAAATATGGCAAAGATTAGAGGGGAAAGAGTCCTTGCAACCGACTCTCTTGGCGCATCCTACCATATCGGACGGGTTTCAGCCCAAAGGGTAGGAGATGAAATCGTCTTTGCTGGAGCTCTTGAGTTTAATGGCCCTTTTCAGTGGATGTTTAAAAAAAGCATTCCTGGATATGTCGTTATTAATGCTCAGGATGAGCTCGCATCTGCAAAAGACGTCGTTAGTCAAGAGATTGTTTATAGTCCGAGTGCCTATTTTAACAAAGACTTGAGACGACATCTTTGGCTTCATGGCTATTCTCGAAAAAACATTAGCGAAATGAATTTCGAGGTAGATGATGCTGGCAAGGGATGGTGGATATGCACTATATCGAAGCCAATTATTGGCTGGAGTGCCGATAAAATTGAGGGAATCGCTATGGTTGAGCCTACTACGGGGGAAATAACATTCTATAAAAAGGATGAAGTCCCCGAGTGGGTTGACCGAGTCGTACCTGAAAATGTCTTTAAAAAGCGAGTCAGTTGGTATGGCTGCTACACAA